>NZ_WAKV01000022.1 GCF_015523185.1 Thermococcus sp. | reverse complement strand
TCCTGGCCCCAACGAGGAACATCGCATTCCTTATCTCCTCAATGTACCTCCTGAGGATTTTTATGACGCCTTCAACGTCGCCTTTCACGGCAGGCTTTAAGAGAGGCAACGCCACTCCGGCGAAGGTGGCACCCATAGCTAAAGCCTTCGCCATGGTTATTCCATCCCTCATTCCACCGGTGGCTATAATGGGCAACTCCGTCGAGTAGCGAACTTCAGCAACGCTTATGGCCGTTTTAATTCCCCAGTCCCAGAAGCGTAAGGCGAGGTCCTTCCCAATCTCGTCCTTTGCTCTGTAGTATTCCACGGCGCTCCAGCTTGTCCCACCGAGACCACCAACGTCGATGGCATCAATCCCTATGCTCTCAAGCCTTACCGCCACTTCCTTGGAAACTCCGGCACCGGTTTCCTTCGCTATTATTGGGTATGGAAACTCGGCCTTGAGCTCTGCCAACGCTTTGAGAACGCCCTTGTATTGAGTGTCCCCCTCGGGCTGGACGCTCTCCTGAAGAGGGTTCATGTGTATCGCCAGAGCATCGGCCTGAATGGTTTCGACGGCCTTCAGGGCCTCCTCGATACCGTAGCGCTCCGGTATCGTTTCCGAGAACTGGGGGGCACCTAAGTTGCCGACGAGGAACACATCAGGAGCGACGTCCCTAACGTAGTAACTCTCCCAGGTTTCCGGCTTCCTTATCATCGCCCTCTGACTTCCAACGCCCATCGGTATGTTAAGCTCTTGCGCGGCTTTGGCAAGGGTTTTGTTTATCCTTCCGGCCAGCTGGGAACCCTTGGTTCCACCGGTCATGCCGGCTATGAAGATTGGGTAATCGAAGCGCCTGCCCAGAAACTCGACGCTCAGGTCTATTTCATCCTTGTCTATCTCTGGAAGGCTCATGTGGACGAAGTGAACGTCCTCAAAACCGTTGCTCACATGGGCTTGAACGTTCCTCTTAAGGCAGTGTTCTATGTGCTCGAACTTCCTGATGATGGTGAGTTCCTCCCTGTCAAAGGCCTCCATCCACACCACCGGGAAAGGGAAGGCATGAAAAGTTAAGAGGTTTTGGGTGGACAGACCGTGACGTTCACCCGTTTAACGACCAGCCAGCCCCCGGGCTCTTCAACCCAGTCGCCGAGGTTGTGGGCATTTACGGCCGAGCCCAGGAATCTCCCCATCTCAGAGGAGCCAATGGTAAAGTTGAACTCAGACCTGAAGTCGGAGAACTTGGGAAATCCCTCGCCGAGGCTTACCGATAGGGGGAGCACGAGAGAATGGTATTCCCCTCTCCCGGTGCTGTGGAAGTAGATGACATTAACTGTAAAGTTGTTGCAGGTGTAGTAGGTGCTAAAGCGAAGCACAATCCTTCCGGATGCCACCGCCGAGGAAAAGTCGAAGGGGACGTCGAAGATTCTGATCGTTGCGTTTTTGCTCCCGTTCGAGACGATGAGCCCATAGGGGTAATAAATAGCGGCAAAATTAACTCTCCTCCCGTTTAAAACCACCGAGACGTTGGAGGCATCCCCAATGACCGACCACACTCCGTCTTCCGTCTCCACCCAGCCGGGATAGACGAGAATCACGGCGTCCCTTCCCTTGGAGATTGCCCTGATTATTTCACCGCCCTCAAGGGTCCACTCAACGGTGAGCGTGTTGTTTTCGGCCCTTACGCTCAGGTTAAGGTCGCTTGGATGCGCATCAAAACCGCTGAGGTAACCGCTGGAAGATGCCTTCAGGAAGCCCCATAGTGTCACCATGATGAGTAGGGCGAGCGCAATGGTTTTATGGGACATGGTTATCAGGATTACGGATGTTGAATAGAAATAAAAAGTTTTCGAGTCAGGGAACAATCCTCGTGCCGAAGCCGTCCCCCTTGATGGCCCCGCTCAGCCTTCCCGGAATCAAGCCGTTGACGAACCAGACCTCGGAAAAGCGGGCTATCTCCTTTGCTTCCCTCAGCTTGTTGATTACTCCCCCCGTGACGTCGCCGTCTGGGCCAGAAAGCTTTTTGAGGCGCTTTATGAGGTCGTCGATTTTCTCAGCGGGAATCTCGAAGAGCAGTGTCCCTTCCCCGGGCTTTCCGTCGTAGATGCCATCAACGCTCATCAGGAAAACGACCTTCCTCGGCCTGAAGAGCTTTGTGAGGTAGGTAACTATCTGGTCACCGGAGAGTATGTCAACGCCCCTGGCCAAATCAACTGCAACGTCCCCAAAGAGAACTGGTATAAAGCCCGTTTCAATCAACTTTCTAACCGGCTCAACGTCACCGTAGGCTACCTTGTTCGAGTCCATGAGGAAAACAGAGGAGCTTGAGACCGAAACGGCAGGCAAACCCTCCCCTATGAAGGCCTCCACTATTTTCATGCTCGCCCTCAGCATTGCGTGGTGAGTGAGTGAGAACCCCTTTTTGCGCCAGAAGAGGGACTCACCCGAAAGGCCGAGGAGACCCTCCCTAATGCCGTATTTCTTTGCCTCCGGATGTCCGAAGCTTCCCCCGCCGTGAACGACGATGAACTCTTCATCGGGGTAGAACTCCCCGATTTCCCGCGCTATCGAGCGGACAACCTTCTCCCTGAAGTTCTCGGGTGTTCCTTTCTTGTCGCTGAAAACGCTCCCGCCGAGCTTAACTATTATCACGGTATCACCTCCTCTATGCGAAGCCCTTCCCTGCTTATCTCGGTTATCATCGGCGTTCCGCCGGCTATCGTTATTGCCGTTGCCACTTCGCCCTGCTTTTCAGGGGCCAGGGCATACATACATCCACCGCCACCGGCACCGGTTATTTTTGCTCCCAAAGCGCCGGCGGTTCTTGCGGCATAGACAAGTTCGCTCAGCTTTTTCGTCGAGACCCCGAGGGCATCTAAGAGGCCGTGGTTTACGTTCATGAGCTTTCCAAGGGTCTTGAAGCGCGTTTCATCGTCCAAATCCGAGAGGAGAACTTCTCTAGCTTTCTCCACCACCTTGCCCATCGAGACCAGTATCGGCTCAACTATTTCAGGAATTTCTTCGTAGGTCCTCCTGACCATCGCAACAAGCTCTTTGGTCGAGCCACTTGAGCCGGTGTAACCGACGACTATCGGCAGTTCCATAAAGGGTAGGTGCTCGAAGTTACCCTTCTCGTAGTGGATGAAGCCACCTATAGCAGAAACCGTCGGGTCTATACCGCTCGATGCCCCCTGAACGAGGAGTTCAACCCTGTGGCCAAGCTTTCCAACTTCCTCGTTGGTAAGTTCCAGACCAAGGAGCTTTGAAACAGCTCCGATGGTTGCAACCGCAACGGCCGCCGATGAGCCGAGACCTGCTCCAACCGGTATCTGGGAGGTTATCGAGACCGTTATGCCCCTCCCGTTTTTGTCCGCTTCCTCCTTCACGAGCTCTATAGCCTGCCTGACGTAGCTGAGAACCTCGGCGGCCTTTCCGTAGTCGCTTTCAAAGTAAATCTCGTTCTCGGAGAAGGACACTATTAAACCCGGGGTCTTTATGTCGTGGGCCTCTATCTTTATCCTTCCGGAGTCATTGAACTCGGCTTTAACGTAGGTTCTCAGGTTTATCGCGGCAGCGATGGCAGGCTTTCCATAAACAACGCTGTGCTCGCCGAAGAGGATAATTTTAGCCGGGGCCGAAGCCAAAACCCTCATTATCACCACCGCTGTGGTTTAGACGGGCCGGGATATAAATCTTAACTCCCGTCAAAAATGATGAAACATTATCGATTATTGGCACCGACTCATAAAACACTATCGTCACTTTGTAATGTTTTTTGATAAAATAAGTAGTAATATATTTAAAATATCGTAACAAATATTAACATAATTACCAGAGGAAACTAAAAGGAGGTGATACCATGCCTTTAGGGGACTTACAGGGAATAGCCCAGAAGGCAAAGCACATGAGCGTTGAAGAAGTCTTGAAGTATCTGAACGTTGACCCAAAACGGGGTTTGACAACGGAGGAGGCCAAGCGCCGTCTCAGAGAGGTCGGCCCCAACGAGATTCCCGAGAAGAAGGTGAGCCCAATCGTAAAGTTTCTCTCCTACTTCTGGGGCCCCATACCGTGGATGATTGAAATCGCCGCGATTCTCTCGGCTATAGTCCACCACTGGGAGGACTTCGGGATAATAGTCAGCCTTCTTATAATCAACGCAGTTGTTGGCTTCTGGCAGGAGCACAAGGCAGAGAACATCATGGAGTACCTCAAACAGAAACTGACCCTAGAGGTAAGGGTTCTGCGCGATGGGGAGTGGAAGACGATACCAGCTAGGGAGCTCGTCCCTGGGGACATAATCCGGCTGAGAATGGGGGACATAATCCCCGCGGACGTCAAGCTAATTGAGGGTGACTTTCTGACGGTTGATGAATCTGTGTTGACAGGCGAAAGCGTGCCGGTAACGAAAAAGGTTGGGGACATGGTTTACAGCGGCTCGATAGTTAAGAGGGGTGAGATGACAGGAGTCGTTGTCGCAACGGGACTTCACACGTACTTTGGAAGAACTGTTCAGCTCGTTCAGTCCGCAAAGACGACAAGCGAGTATCAGAAGCTCGTCATAAACATAGGCAACTACCTCATAGTCCTGAGCCTCATAATGGTCTCCATAATGTTCCTGGTGGAGTTGCACAGGGGCAAACCAGTTATTGAGCTCCTCAGGTTCGCCCTCGTCCTCACGGTTGCGGCAATTCCCGCGGCGTTGCCAGCTGTGCTGAGCATCACGATGGCCATAGGGGCCTATGAACTTGCCAAGAGGCAGACCATAGTAACGAAGCTCGTGGCAATCGAAGAGCTCGCGGCCGTGGACACACTCTGCGCCGACAAGACGGGAACCCTCACCAAGAACCAGCTGACCGTTAACAATCCAATCGCGTGGGACGGCTTCAGCGTCGATGAAATGCTATTCTACGCGGCACTGGCAAGCAAGGAGGAGAACAAGGACCCGATAGACCTAGCCGTCCTGAGGGCCGTCAAGGAAAAGGACCAGCTCAAGGCCTGCAAACAGGTGAAGTTCGTCCCATTTGACCCTGTAATAAAGCACACCGAGGCAGAGGTTGAATGCAATGGAAAGAGATTCAGAACGGCGAAAGGTGCACCACAGGTCATCCTCGACATGGTAAAAGCTGACGAGAAGCTTAGGGAGGAGGTTATGAAGAAGGTAGAGGAACTCGCGAGGGAAGGCTACAGAACCCTCGGTGTTGCAGTGGATTTTGGCGACGGCTGGAAGTTCGTCGGGCTGATACCACTCTTTGACCCGCCGAGAGACGACTCCGCCAGCACTGTCAAGTTCCTCCAGAGGAACGGGATAAGGGTTAAAATGATAACCGGCGACCACATAGCGATAGCAAGGCAGATAGCGAAGATACTCGGTATTGGGACGAGGATTCACACGGCCGAAGAACTGGACAGGGCTAAGGGTCATGAGCTCATTAAGCTCTGCGAGGAAGCGGATGGATTCGCGCAGGTTTATCCCGAGCACAAGTTCAAGATAGTTAAGGCCCTCCAGGAGGCAGGCCACAAAGTTGCCATGACAGGCGACGGCGTGAACGATGCCCCTGCACTCAAGCAGGCTGACGTTGGGATAGCGGTTTCAGGCGCAACGGACGCGGCAAGAGCCGCCGCGGACATAGTGCTCCTAGCATCAGGGATAAGCGTTATAAAGAACGCCATAGTCGAGGCTAGGAAGATATTCCAGAGAATGTATAGCTATGTCATCTACCGCATAACAGAGACCATAAGGGTTCTCTTCTTCATAACCCTCAGCATACTGGCCTACAACTTCTATCCCGTAACCGCTGTAATGATAATTCTCCTAGCGTTGCTCAACGACCTGCCGATAATCACTATAGCTTACGACAACGTGAAGATAAACCGCAGGCCCGAGAAATGGAACATACGGGAGATACTCACCGTCTCGACGATAATAGGAAGCATGGGTGTCATAGAGACGTTCCTGCTGATGTGGATACTTATAAACTACTTTGGCATCTCCTACAGGACAGCCACTGGACTCGCACTAATACAGAGCATGATATTCCTAAAGCTCGCGGTTGCGGGACACCTGACGATATTCGTCACGAGGACGAGGGGGCCGTTCTGGAGCATAATGCCCGGCAAGTGGCTCTTCTGGAGTGCTGTGGGGACAAAGATACTAGCGACGCTGATAGCAGTCTACGGCTGGGGTGTGGCCGCGATAGGATGGAAGTACGCAGCCTTCATATGGGTGTACTGCATAGTCTGGTTCTTCATAGAGGACATCACAAAGAGGGCCGCATACAGATTCTTCAGCTGGGAGGTCGAACACCAGCGCCACAAGGCGGCCTTCTGAGTTCTCTTTCTTTTCCTTCTTTTAATCCAAGTCATATCAAAAGAATCAGAAAGGTAGGAATCAACGCCTCATCACTATGCTCGCGTAGCCAACCACCGCCTCGGTGCTTCTACTGACCTCGTAGCTCGTCGTGTAGTGCAAAAGTTCAGCCTCAACCGCTCCAGCGAGGCGCGAGTAGACTATCGCCGTTCCAACGCCACCGGGGCCGCACATCGTGTGCCTCATCTCGCGAAGCTCCCTGAAGAGACCGTCAACGTCAAAGTCAAGTATTCTCCTGATTAGCCTGAAGTCCCACTCCTTGATTCTATGAGGGAGCTCATCGGCCCTAGCCCTAAACGGCACGTAACCATAAACGGGGCCGTAATGCATGAAGTCCGTGCTGGCTATGACAACAACGTCCCTGTCGAGCTCTTTAGAGGCTTCGAAGATTGCCTTTCCAAGTGCCCTCGAAACTTCCTCATCCTGGATGCCAAGGGTTATCGGGACGATTTGAACGTCCTTTCCGGCCTTCTCAGCGAGATACTGGATGAAAGGAACCTGAACTTCTATGGAATGCTCGTACTTGTGGGCGAGGTCGTCCAAATCCGCTATTCCCGATAGCTTCGCTATGGCCTTGGCCATCTCGGAATCGACTTCTATGCTCCCGAGTGGGGTAAGCCACTCGCCTTCAGGATAGACTGCTATGGGCGAGCCCAAGCCAGTATGGTTCGGCCCGAGGATTACGAAGGTCTCGGGCAGGCCGTCCTCGAATATCGCCTTGTATGTCCTGCTGGCTGTGTAGCCCGAGAATACGTAACCAGCGTGGGGCGCAACTCCAGCTGTGATTCTCCGCTCATTACCTTCTTCGCCAAGGTCGCTGAAAAACTCCTCCAGCATCTCTATGAGCGTATCGTCAGCCGGATAGAAGCTACCTGCAACCGCTGGATACCTAATCATCTCTCTCACCTCCACCCTTTAGTTGTCGCGAGACTTTAAATACCTTCGGTTAGTTTAAGGCCCGAGCCCGTGAGGGGGAGCAAGACCTTGGAGCCATTGGGTATTTCACCGGTTTCAATCAGCTTCCAGAGGGCGCTTAGAACAACGGCCGAGGTGGGCTCAACGAGAAGGCCCATCCTCTTCAGCCAGCTCAATGCACCTTTGGTTTCAATTTCATCAACGCTAACGCAGAGGCCGTTGGTCTCTTCCAAAACCCTTCTCATCTCCTCAAGACGCGGGGGATTTGGAATGGCTATGCCGTCAGCCAAGTTGTTCTTCACCGTGGAGCGTTCGCAGAGGCTCTCATAACCAGAAGCCTGGACGGCGACGAAAACGGGAAGCTTTGATATCTCGCCCATCTCCTCAAGCTCCTTGAAACCCTTCCAGAGGCCGAGGAAGAGCGTTCCGCTTCCCGTTGGAACCAGAACGTAGTCAGGAAGGCCGACCTGCTCGTAAACCTCAAATGCAACCGTTTTGGTCCCCTCGATGAAGTAGGGGTTGAGCCAGTGAGAGACGTAGGTTAGGCCCTCTCTTTTAGCAAACTCCTCGGCTTTGCCGTGGACTGTCATCCTGTCCCCATCAACGAAGTGAAGAACGGCACCAAGCCTCTGGAGGAGGGAAACCTTCCCGGGCATTGCATCGTAGGAGACGAAGATATGCGCCTTTACGCCCGCCGGCAGGGAGTAAAGTGCAAAGCTCAGGGCGGCGTTTCCAGAACTGTCGAGAACGACTTCTCCGATTCCCTCCTCCATGAGCTTTCCCACGGTTACAAAGGTCCCCCTGTCCTTGAAGGAACCGCTCGGCTGGAGGTAGTCGAGCTTGAAAATGGCCAAGACGCCGTTGATGTCAAGTGGAACAGTTGGAGTTATTGCAGGAACAGCCGGAGGGAGGTAGTTACCGCCAATGGGAAGAAAGTTGAGGTAGCGACGCATATCCAGGTAATTCAACAGACTCCCGAAGAAGTCGTAGTGCTCCCTCTCAACGAGCAACGTTCCTCCACAGTCGCATTTCAAACGGAAGCTCTCGGGATAGGTCTTCCCACAGCGGGTGCACCGGAGCATGCTCCCAACCCCAAAGGCTTTTTAGTTTAACGTCGATTATAGTGCAAGAATGCATAAAAAGGTGGTTGCCATGGTAGAGAAGTTTATCTCCGCTGAAAGGCCACAGACCGAGGAAGGTTACCAGTACCACATAGCCTGCAAGCCGGGTGATGTTGCGCGCTACGTCCTCCTTCCAGGAGACCCCGAGAGGGTTCCAAAGATAAGCTCCCTCTGGGACGAAGCTAAAGAGATAGCCTTCCACCGCGAGTACAGGACTCACACGGGCAAATACAAGGGCGTTCCCATAAGCGTCACCTCCACCGGAATAGGCGGGCCTTCCACTGCCATAGCTGTTGAAGAGCTTGCCGCGATAGGTGCCGATACTTTCATCAGGGTTGGCTCAACCGGAGCGATACAGCCGGGAATGGAGATAGGGGATTTGATTATAGCGAGAGCGGCGGTGAGGCTTGAGGGAACTTCAAAGCAGTACGTCCGCGTTGAATATCCTGCGGTGGCCGACCTGGAGGTAACGATGGCTTTGATTGAAGCAGCAGAAAGCCTGGGCGTTAGATATCACCTCGGCATTACCGCTTCAACCGACAGCTTCTACCTCGGCCAGGGAAGACCGGGTCTAAACGGCTACTTCCCGAGCTTTGCCAGGAACATACTCGACGACCTGAGACAGGCGAGGGTTACGAACTTTGAGATGGAGGCGGCGACCCTTTACACTCTGGCCAACATCTATGGCCTAAGGGCCGGTTGCGTTTGCGCGGTCTTCGCCAACAGGATTACCAACGAGTTTGGAAAGGCTGGAGAAAGGGAAGCCGCTTTAGTTGCGAGTGAAGCGGTTAAGATACTCCACGAGTGGGACGAGGAGAAAGAGAAGGCCGGGAAGAGGGTATGGTTCCCCGGGCTGAGGGGTTGAGATGGACGAGAGACTTTTGCTCGTCAGACAGCTCCTCGGGGAGGGGGATGTTGAAAAAGCCAGGGAAGTGGCACAGAAAATAGAAGACCCCTACTGGCGCTCCTACGCACTCAAATGGGTTTCAGAGGCCATAGCGGATAATCCCCCGAGAGCCATCGAGGTTGCAACCTCCATAGAGGAGCCAACCATAAGGGATGAAGCCCTTCGCTCCCTCGCCTATATGTTTTCCAGAGACGGGAGGTTCAAGGAGGCCCTCGAAACGGCCAGAAGGATTGGGAACGCCTTTCTCAGGAAGAAGGCCTTCCGGGCGGTTAGCAACTTTCTGGCGAGGGCAATAGCAACGAAGGGCATCGAGATTCGCCTGAGCGACCTAAAACTCGACGAGAGAGATTTAGAAGACCTAAAACCCCTCCCATACGGGATTGTCTATAAAGACGGCAAACTAATGCCCGGCTCTGTAGTTCATAGGATAAAAGGGGAGATAAAGACCGGGTTAGTTGAGAGAACCGAGAAAGCACCAAAATGGGAACCACCGAAGCCAGTTTTTGAGACAGAAAGGGAGCCCGAGAGCTACGTTTTTGAATACATCCAAAAACTAATCGAAGAGGGAGAGCTCGAAGAGGCCGAAAAACTCGCCAGAGGCCTACCAGAACCCTTCAGGAGCTTTTACCTTGAGGAAATAGGCGTGAAACTTTTCGAGAGCGGTGACGTAAGTAAGGCCGAGAAAGTTTTTGACGAGCTGGAGTCCTCCCAGGCCCTTGGTTCGCTTCTCGCGAGGGAGAACGTCCAAAACCCGGAACTCGTTCTGAAATACCTGGAAAAAACCCACAACCCAGTAACGAGGCTGATGGTAGCCTACGAGGTCACAAAGGAGAGGGGCATTGATAGGGATTTCCTGAGGAATGTCCTCATCTGGGCCACCGATGGCTGGAAAAGAGGTAGAATTCTCAAGTTCCTCGCCTTTGAGATGCTGGAGGAAGCCAAGAGGAGAGGCGACGAGAGGCTAAGGAGAATCTCAAGGGAGCTCTTTGAACTTGGTATGAGTGTTGAGAGAAACGAGGTTTAACTGGCGCCCCGGCGGGGATTTGAACCCCGGACCTCGAGGTCCGCAGCCTCGCGCCCTATCCAGACTAGGCCACCGGGGCACTGCCCTCTAACCCTTTTGGGACAGTGTTTATAAATTTAACCTTTCTAATCCCGTCGCTCCAAACCGAAAAATTTATAAACGCTCTCCTGATGAGTTAGTATCGGGCCTGTGCGGTGGTAGTCTAGCCTGGCTAGGACAGCGGCCTGCCACGCCGCTGGCCCGGGTTCAAATCCCGGCCACCGCACCAGCTTTTTTCAAAATCTGAGCTTTCTGAGCCGAGCAAAGCCAAATAAGCCAAGCCAGCAGCCTCGAAAAAAGAGCTGAGCTGATAGCCTCTTTTGCGAATCTGAGCGAGCAGAGCCGAGCTTATCTTTATGTGAACATCAACTCGATGACTCATTCTCCACACCTCCACAGTGTGTTCACAGTACGAACATATTGGGCCGCTGGCCCCCTATATCTTTTACTATTCGATTATCAACAATCAGCGAGAAAAGAAACGAGAAAAAACGGAGGAATGGACGGCAAATCAACGGCGGCGTCGTCTGCTCTTTTCATCCTCTTCAAGACCCAAATGACGCTCTACTTTCTTCGCAATGGCAAAGGTTTTGTCTGTGTAGCTCTTGAGATCATCAAGCTTGTCAGAAAGCTTCTTTATATCCTCTTCACAATCAACAAGGCGTCGGTCGAGGTCATCTACTTTCTCTTCAAGCGTTACGATATCTGTTCTCAATGTCTTGATTTCTTCAATAATTCCATCGACAACTTTTTTCAACTCCTCGATTTCTGCCCTCTTCTCGTCCTTTTCCCGTTTCTGCTCCTTTTCGAGGCGTTCAACTCGGGCATAAAGCTCGTCTATCTCCTCCTCAACGACGTAGAGTCTCCGTGATGCTGTTCTCAGCTTCTTGTAGAGTACTTCAAACTCGTCGTTTTCGAGCTGTTGTTTCTCCTCCGCCACGATGAAATCACCATAATAAAATCAGAAGAGAAAAGAAAAGGGTTACGGGGCGGGGGCAACGTAGACGACGTCGATGAAGTCGTCAAGCAACTCGTCACTCGTCACAACGCGCCGCTTCAAATCAGCTGCACCGCCCTCCTCGCCCGCCCCCTCGCTCTTTTCAGTGAAAACAACCGCAGCAAGCTCTTCTATGAACAATTTGAACACGTCGAGCTTCTTCTGATTCGTCGAGAACACGCGCACCGCCACCGCGTCGAAAACCGATTTCAGCGGGCTGTATGGGACAATCACGAGGGAAATGCCCTTCTCGCGCGCGTAGCTCTCGAGCGCGTGCTTGTCGTAGTCTGAAACGTCTGCAATGATTACGTAGACGAACTTGACGTTCTTGTATTCGCTCCCCGCCTCCGCCAAGCCCCTGCGCAGGAATTGAATGCGGTCGAGGCCGAAGGAAACGTATTTTTGCCGGGCGGAGCCGCCATACGTGTTTATCTCACCCAAAACAAGACCCGTTACTCTTTTTTGCTCTGGATCGTAGATTGTAGCGTAGAAATCAAAGCTCAGAAAAATTTTCTCGATTTCATCGGCGGGGAAGTTGAAGTGCACTTGAGAGAAGTTTATGAACTCGCTCTCTTTCATGATACCAGCCTGCTTGAACTTCTCTGTGAAAAAGAAGTTTTGATAGAAGCTGAAGAGCGTTGAAATCACAGCGTCGCGCATTGCTGCTGCAATATCGACGTTCGCGTTCTCAATACGCGCGTTCAGGTTCCTCGTCGCGTACTTCATGAACTGCTCGATTACACGAGCTGATTTTACACGGGCATCGTGCAGGCTTTCAACGAAGATTTGACGTTCTGACTTACGCATCGTGCACCACCAGTAAAATAAGACAAAAATAGTAATAAAACTGGAATAAATGACAAACATGCGAGGGGTGTGTTGACAACCTTACTTTTTTTCGTGATTTTTGTATCAAAGAGGTCGTTCTACGATGAAAAATACACAAGAAATGAAACCGCACGAATGTATACATTTGCATATATAGAAGGGGGTGGGGTGTCAAGTGTCACACGTCACACGAACAAAATCGATGCCGCGCCCCAACCCTTCTTCTCAAGTCACAAACTTTGTGTGACGTGTGACATGTGACGTTCGAGTGAACCTACCTCGTTCGAAAATTTTTCGAAATAAAGCTTTCGCTGTCGAAAAAGTTTGTGTGACAACCCTCGCATTCTATAATAGAAGAGAGAAAAAGGTGATTGGCGCTATTCTTCGCCCCCGCTCTCTTCAAAATCCTCGAGGGCCTCGATCATCGCTTTGAGTATCTTCTTGAACTCACGGGAGTACTTGTAAACGTCGTCTTTCTTATACAAGAGTCCCGCGACGCGCATATCTTTTACGACGCGATTATAGATTTTTACGTAGTTGTAGAAACTGTAACCATCGCCGCGCCGCTGTTCTTTGAGGATTTCGTCAGCGCGGGCTTGGGACTCATTATTGAGCTTCGTCGTGCTCATATAACCGCGCTGATCGATGTAATACTCGCGAACGTCGCTCAAATCGACGCCCTCATACTCCTCAACGAACTCGCAGACTGTCAAGAACCAATCCTCGACCGCAAAACCTTCCCGCGCCGCCTTTTTCAACAGAAAAATGAACATCGAGCGGCGTACTGGATGTTCAGGGTAGAATAATCCTGCGAGGCGCTCGACGTCGTCGGGTTTGTGTTTTTTCGTGTCTTCGCTCAAATGAAGTTTTGCGTAGTATGTTTTCTTCACGTGTTCCACCCCCACATCGAGAACCGTCATATAATAGTTGCTTCTACTGATATAAAATTGTGGTATATGTTCGTGATAGACCCCCTGTGCTCGGTGAGTGAACCCGGGAACTCTTATAGAAAAGTTCTTTCTATATCACCCCTGTGTCGGACACAACCCGGGTCATTCATCGAACATTTCTGAAGAAAAACAAACTCGAATGATATAGAAAGAAACGTTCTATAATCAATCATTTCGATAGCAATCATCTATACAAACCAGTGACAGAAAAGATTATATCAAAAAGATAACAAAAATACCATCGGTGATCCCATATGGATCAAAGGAGTGGTCACAAGCCCTACAATGATATTATAGAAATGGAAGTAGTAGATCTACTTCGTTTTTATGGTTTTACTGCAACAGCAGAAGCCCCGGTAAAAATACCTGAGGGTGGTTGGGGCCGTGTTGATGTCGCCGGAAGAAAAGGAAACATCTCCGTCGGTGTTGAGGTTGTTGTTACTGGCGACGTGGCAAGAGATGCGAAGAAATTATCTATGAACCCATTTGATTACAGATATATCATAGCAACAAAATATCCAAAGCAGGTTGATGAAATCATTGTCAATGGAAAAAGAATAAAAGTTGTTGATAGCGTCCAGTCTTTTGAACACGAACTCCGTAGGGATCTTGGAATACCTCCAGATTATCCATACTTTTCGAGAGCAAACAAAGAAAGACCCCCGGAAGTTTTTGTTGGTGCCTCGGAGAGAGAAATCAACCATATAATTGAAGAGCTCGAGGAATACGGTCTTGAGAACTTTGCTGACGATGTCTTGAATGCACTTGGAATGGTTTATATTTCGAGGGACCTCCCCGTGGAAGTCCGCGTCCATTACAATCCAATGACCGGGCCAACGGCCCCAAATGAGTACGAGAGTGTAAATATAAGACCACAGGTTCTATCTATTCTCCAACGACTCAATTTGGTTGATATCTCAAGGAAAGGGACAGGATACGCCAGGAAAGCCTTTGCAAGCCCGAGCGAAAGAGGCCTGAAAGCTGGACACGAGCTTATTCTCAAACGTATCAGAGAGCACAAGGCGGAGCTTGAGGAACTCGCCAGAGAATATGGCGATAAGCTATGGATAATACTTTATGGGTCGCTTTGGTATAGACCGGATCACTTCTCACTTGAGGTCGTTCTCAAAGAATACGAGTACACACCAACAACAGGCGGTGGATATACCAAAAAGGAGGATCCAATACTCAAGGCGGCAAAGAGTGCGAGAGTGCTCGGTAGGTATGACTATTTTGATCTGGACTATATGGAGCCTCCCGAGAACCCAAGTATCTTGATGTTCTCGAACTTCCTCGTGAAAACAACATTGAGAGACGATGCTCTCAGACTCTTCAGTGAACTTGAAAGATATGGCCTGGCCATGCAAGATACCGAATGGGATTCCCGTGCCAGGCCAATATATGACGTCTTCAAAGCCCCAATAGAGGTCTTTCAGTATCTCGCAACAAAGACAAAACGCCCGGCCAACCTTGGGTATTATGCGCAGAAGTTTGGTGTACTTTACACCATACTCACAGTCGGTAACTTATACGATGCGGGCGTGGCCAGAAGGGAATACGAGGAACTTCTGCAAAAGCTGGAATTGAATGAAAGTGCGGTTGCGGAAGTACTCGCAGACATGAATAAGCGTGGCATCACGTCTCGGTTGATAACTGACCCAGGGAAGGCCCCATTCATCGTCCTTGACAGAAAGGGCTTTGAGGATTATCTCAAGTTCAGTCTCGCAACAATAGCGGATTATTTCAGCTCGAGGGGGTGATGGTGTGGAAGATTCTGAGTTGCAGGAAATGAAGAGGAAACTTGAAGAGATAGAAAGGCACAATAGAGAAATGAAAGAGGATATAAAAGAAATAAAGGAAATGCTGCAGGAAATCAAGGACGTTCTACGTGAGGGCCTCAAAGTCGAAGAAAAGAAGGGTTTCTTACCTTGATTTTCTATTTTGAGGCTTATCGTAACTTATTCAACTTTCCGCTCAAGCTTCTTCACAATCGCATAAACGCGCGCGAGGTGTCTGCTCTTCATGTTCTGCGCGTCGTAATCGATTGCCTTCTTGATTCCAGCTACGTCCTTCTCGATTTTCTCGAGGCGGGCGAGGACGAGGCGCCCCTCCGCGTCCTCTGCCGCTCCAAAGGCGCGGTAAAGGTCATCAAGCTCGTCGAGCGCGTAAATAACTTTTTGCTCAAGCTCGCGTATTTTTTGCTCGCAATCGTTCATACCGCATCACCGTAAAATAATGATAAATATGAAATAAATGTTCACGGAGAAAAGAAAATGGGTCAGGGGAAGAATTTTCTGTAATAATATTCAGCGCGATCGCGGTATAGCTTTTGAAGCTCTTCTTCCTCGCGAATGTTCTTGATAACGTCATATTCGTCGCGCGGGAACATTCTGCGCTTCTCAATCGCGCGTTCCTTTTCAGATATTATTTCATCGAGATACATGCCGCCCACCTCGATAATTCCATGTCACCAGACGTAATAAACTTATTTGTTCATATATAAAAATGTTTTAGCGAGATAAAAGTAATTAGGAGTGTCAAAAAAGAAAAGTCAAATGGGAATGGCCTCGAAATCCTCTGAATCCACTTCGAGCGGCTTCTTTTTGAAAAGGGCGGCGGCTATGGAAACGCTGAGCGGAATCAAGCGCAGTCGCTTGTTCTTTCTGAAGTGCCAGTACGCCAGCCAGGCGACAACCACGTATCTGAAATCCCGCCAGTCCGCGTTTTTGAACAGTTCTACGACCTGTCGAAGTGCTTCGGGGGGTATACTTTTTTCAATGACAAGCGTTCGCTTCGCCATGCTTCCAGCGCCCTCCAATACAGTTCTTCAAGCCTGTCAGCTATTTTCTGACGATACAGGACGTCCACATCCTCGTCATCCCGTAAAACCGTCAGCGCGTCCGCCAGGGCGAACAGGTCGTCCGTCCTGACGCGCATTCAGACCATCTCCCAATACAAGCGCTTCAGTGTCTTTATCTCCGCCCTCAGCCTGTCCGTTTCGCCCTTTACCACTTTTTCAGGGTTGAACTGCGCCCAGAACAGCTCGTCCTCTTTCTGTTGTATGAGTTTCTTGATTTCGTACGGGAGGTATGTCATAGCTCCCACGCCCCCATAGCGTCGTAGTAGCGCTTTCTGAGCACTTCGAGGGCGCCCTCGACGTCGAAACCCGTAGCCGCCGCCCAACGCAGGACGCTTTCCTCCTCGTCGGGCCGCAAGGCTTTTATATATTCTTTCTTACTCTCCATGTCGCCCACCTCGTATCTCTTCAACTCCGAAAGCAAGTCAAAGGGGCCGGGTCCACCGACCCCAATTTTACTACTCAGGAAAGGAAATAAAATTTTAGGATGGACAAGATATTGTATTTTCGCGCCCTGCATTTCGACCACCAATATAGTATAGTAAACAATATAATAAAACTGGATTTTTGAAAGGCATGGGACACATCGATACTCATACGGGTATGTTGTCGCTGATGTATTTCGCAACGCGGGAGTAGTAGATTTTTGTCATTTCGAGCATGTCAAGGTAGTGTTTTGCTCCAACTGAGCGAATAGAGCGCCCCTGCCAGTAATCAACTACGTCAGTGGGTATTTCAAGGCGACGGGCGGTCGTGTAGAACCACTTCCTGATTGCGTTGAAAAGTACGCCTTTTTGGTTGAGTTTGTGCACCTGGTTGGCGGAAAGCGTTGTTCCGTGCTTCTGAATCGCCAGGGCGAGCTGGGCGGGACACACGCACACGATTGCTTTCTTTGTGTTGTGCTGTATGTTCAAATCGAGTACTGCTATGTTTCCAAGCTTTTTGAACTCCGTGCCCGCCGCGAGGCGGTTGAACGCCTCAAGGGCGTGGATTTTCCTCAATCCGCTATAAACCACAAGCTTGAGGTAAAGCTCTTTTGTCTTGTCGTTCTTTATTTGCGCTTTTCTGAAGAGCTTTCTTATATCCGCGTCGCTGTAAATGCGGGTGTCAACGCCTGTCTGTGGCAACTCAACGATTTTCCTGAACCGCCCGGCTTCGTACTCGTCTATGTATCCTTCTTCCTCCAAAAACCGTATGAAAGCACGGAGCGCCAAACGGTCGTTTTTGCTTCCTTGCATCGCCCGCTCGAGGTCCTCCACCGTCCAAATCCTCGAGATGGTTCTTATATACCGCTTTTGCTGTTTCTGCTGTAGCTTTGTTGTCCAAATCCACTCTTCAAATTCGCTCTGCTTGCGCTTTATTTCGCTCAAAAGTTTTGCTTTCAGCTCCGCTTTACTATTGTGACGCTTTGCTTGCTCTGTTTCCGATTTCCAACTGCCACGCCGCTGGCCCGGGTTCAAATCCCGGCCACCGCACCATTACAAACTTTTGCCTGTGCGAAGTTTAATTAAGGTTCGTGATTCTTGGCTGAAAGCTTCTTATGGCAGGATTTCTCTTTAAAGTGTCATTTATGGGTGGATTCTTTTTGAAGAGTGTTTTTTGGATGGGTTCTAGCTTTTTAACGCTCCGAAGGAGCGCGGCGAGAGTGAACCTCTCAAGAGGGGACTCTCCAGCAGAATCCGCCCGTTAATACTCCAAATTTATCGTGAAATCCTTTTAGGTACGGGAGCCTTAATGAAGAATCACGAACTTTGATGAAACTTTGTAATGCAAAGTCTCGCGTTAACGGAAAGAGTGCGTGCGTTTCTGAAAATGCAGAATTTTCAGGGGTTATCTACCGAGGGTCATTTCCCAGTGTTTGCTCTCCTCAAGGTGCCCGAAAGTCACCAGAATAAAAGTGTAAACCTGTTTAAAGGCTTCTTTTGGAAACAACCCCTTATTCAACGGAAATTTGAAACGGGCACGCTGGTACAATCCATCAAATTGCAAGAGAGAGTCTCTTTAGGTCACGTTTTTTTCTAAAAGCTTGCTTACAAAGTTTGTTAAAAAGAGAACAAAAATGAAGCTTTCAAGCCCTCAACTTCGCCAGGGCGTCCTCCGCCGCCTGAAGAATCTGGTAACCAACGGGTGAAGCCGTCAGGAGTGGGTGAGTGGCTATCTGCAGGGTGTAAAGCTCGCTGGCGGTGAGCCTCTTCTGTATCGCCAATGCCAATACGTTTATCATCTCCCCGACGCTCTTACCTCCGGCTATCTGGGCGCCGAGGATGGCTCCCCTGTCGCGGGAGAATATAAGCTTTACCGTCACCATTGAGGTGTCCGGGAACTTCGCCGGGTGCCTGTCCGGGCCCTTGCCATAGCCAACTATGACCTCGAAACCTTCTTCTCTAGCCTTTTCTTCGGTTAAGCCAGCGGCCGCAAGGGTAAGGCCCGCCACGTGGGTAGAGTAGGCACCTATCGTCCTCCTGTTCTCCCTGACAATCTGGAGCTTGAAGAGGTTTGCACCGGCAATTCTAGCCTCAAAGGTGGCCGTCGAGGCAAGCATGAGGGGGTATGGCTTTCCGGTGAAGAAGTCCCTGTGCTCAACGCAGTCGCCAACCGCGAAGATGTCAGGGTGAGAGGTTCTCATGTACTCGTCGGTCCAGATACCATAGCGAGTGACCTTGAGACCGGCCTTAACGGCGAGCTCGACGTTGGGGCGATAGCCCGTTGAGAGGATTACCAAATCCGCCGGAATCTCGCTCCCGTCGAGAAGCCTGACCCTCTCCACCTCCCCGTCCCCTTCAAACGTCTCAACCTGACCGTGGACGACCTTAATTCCCGTTTCCTTAAGCCTCTCCTCGACCATCTCGCTGAACTCCGGGTCAAAGGAGCTCCTTAGCAGTCTGCTCCTGACAACGAGGGTGACGTCCTTGCCGAGCTTCCTTATCTCGTCGCCCACCTCAAGGGCAATGAAACCGCCGCCCACGATTACGATTCTCTCAGCTTCCTTAACTTTCTCGCGGAGCTTTTTGAGGTACTCATAGTCCTTGGGGACTGTGTATATCCCATCGAGCTCAACTCCGGGAAAATCTGGCTTTACCGGTCTGGAACCCGTCGCTATGACGAGTTTTTCCCAGGCTATCTCCCTCCCGGACTTCGTCCTGAGAACCTTTCCCTTGGGGTCAATGTCCGTGACCTCGTCGGTTAGCAGGTCAACCCCCAGGGGCTTTAAAAACCTCTCAACAGGCAATACATCATCGTCAACACTCTCCAGAGTCCCAAAGATGTAGGGGATTCCACATGGAATCATGCCGACCTCTTCCTTCTTGATGACCAGGACGCTCTTATCGGGGTAGAACTTCTTGGCCGAAATCGCTGCCGTCAGACCCCCGGCGGAGGCACCTATAATCACGACATCGTACTTCATTCCCATCACCGGGGAGAATTAGGTCGCCCTACTATTAAACACTTTCTTTAACCTTGAGTTTCCAACGTAAGCACCTTTTAGAGGGAGAATGAAAAGAAAAGAACATCACCCGCCCGTTGCACCCTTGAGGGCATCCTTGCACGGACAGCGACGTTCCTTCGGAATGTGCTCGACGGCTTTCATGAGGAGGAGCTTTATCTCCTCGCCCTTCTGGGCCATCAGTTCAACTACCTCGGTGTGAGTGAGCTTCTCCTTGCTTATTCCTGCGGCGTAGTTTGTCACGATGGCAACGCTCGCGTAGCACATCTCAAGCTCCCTCGCGAGAACGGCCTCGGGACACTGGGTCATGCCAACGACGTCCGCACCGAGTATCTTTAAGGCCCTGATTTCGGCCCTTGTCTCGAACCTCGGCCCCTCCATACAGGCGTAGGTTCCGGTGGGGTGATAGGTGAAGCCAAGCTCCTTTGCGGCGGTGATTAGGGCCTTCCTGAGCTCGGGGCAGTAGGGGTCGGTGAAGTCCACGTGGGCAACGAACTTCCTGTCGTGCGGGCTGTCCTCACCGTCGTAGAAGGTGTAGTGCCGGGTTTTTGTGAAGTCCATCAACTGGTCGAGGATTACGAAGTCGCCTGGCTTCATGTCGAGATTGAGCGAACCGACTGCAGAAGTCGCCAGAATCCTCTCAACGCCGAGCTCATGGAGAGCCCAGATGTTGGCGTGGTAGTTTATCTTGTGGGGCGGAACACTGTGCTTTTCGCCGTGTCTGGGGAGGAACGCTATTTCCTCGTCCTTGTACGTTCCAACCTTGACCCTAACGGTTCCGTAAGGCGTTTCAACTACCTCTTCCCTTATGTTTTCAAGCAGTTTCGGGTCGTAGACACCAGAGCCCCCAATAATCGCTATCCTCGGCATGGTATCACCTGAAAAGAGAATTGAAGGAAGGACTTTAAAACCTTAGCTGGTCTCCCACAGTTTGCGCTGTGCCTCTGCTCTCTCCTCGATGTCCTCCTTCAGCTCGCCACCGGCCTGAACTTCAAGGACTTTGGCAAGGATTTCGCTGAGAAGCCAGGAACCCCAGCGGGGGTCCTTGACCTCAAGGGACGCATCAATCGCTCCGTCAACGTCGTTCTCCTTGAGCTTCTCAACGGCAATGCTCCCGAAGGCCAGCGAGCGAAGGTATGGGTCGGTGACCTTCGAAGCGAGCTCCCATGCATCATCATAGGCGTGGAGCTTCGACAGGTAGCGGACCGCCTTGACGATTATCCTCTCCCTGTCGGTTTCAGAGCCGATTCTCTTAACGAGTTCGCGATAATTGCTACTTGGCTCCCTTTCAAGAAGGGAATCAAGTATCGAGTTCATAACGAGCTCTTTCTCGTCGCCGATTAGCCTATCAATCAGTCTCTCAAGGAGCTCAGGCCTGTCAAGAACGGCCTGCACAACTGACCTTAGAAGGCTGGGGCGAAACTCGCGCGGAACCTTTGAGAGCACCCCTATTACGAAGTCCACCTCTCCCTGCGAGGCCACACCAACAAGGAACGACATCAAAACCTCAAAGTCAACCTTGGACGATATGCTGAGGGCGACGTCAACGAACTTCTCGTAGGTTCCCTCAGGAACATTGGCCTTTTTAAGGTGAACGGCCACCGCCTTCATAGCTTCACCAAGCCAGTACTCGCTCCTGAACTCGGAGAGCACCCTTATGGCACTGCCAAACTCCTCCCTGTTGAGGTGTTCTTTGAGAACCTCGTAAGCAGCTATTGAGTGCCAGGGCTCGTCCTCAATGAGCTCGAGAATAAGCCTAGCCTTCCTGAGGTTGCCAGCTCCAATGTAATTGTGGAGAACCCTAAGAAGGGCATCGTTGCGCTTAACATTGTTCTCAATCTCCTTGGCGTAGAAGAAGGCGTCGTCAATCCTGCCGAGTTCCAGAAGTTTGTGTACGAGCTCCTCAAGCATCTCATCCCTAAGCGGTTGGGGGAACGTTTTAATTGATTCGTAAGCCTGAACAAACGTTTTGGTCGCGCTCTTGGAGCCGGTCTTCCCGAGAAATGTGGCGACCTCAATGAGGGCCTTTACAAGGAGAACCGGGTTATCAATTGATGCCACAGCTTTAAGGGCTCTTGTGAAGGCTTCTCCATAGCGCGGGTTTTTCATCCTGTGCATATAATATCCGATTCTCGCGTAGGTTATGGCCCTTAGGTATGGGTCTTTGATGCTTCTCGCTAAATAGAGTGCCTCATTGGAAAGGTCAACAGGCATGCTTCCACCGAGTCAGATAAAACAGGATCCTATTTATGACTTCCGGCCAGAGTCAGAAGTTGTAAGACAAAAGACGAAATCAGCCCATCTCATCGTAAACGACACCGACAACCTCGCCGTCATCAAGTGACACGAAGCTGACCTTCGTTTTCTTTCCGGTTTTGGGGTCAACAACAACAAAGTCCGGCCTGAGAAGGTATTTGCTTGAGGGCATTTTCCACACGTCGCCATAGTGGATGCTCATCTCTCTCAAAAACTTCTTGGGGTCGCGTTTAATAATCGTCGACATACCACTCACCACAGATATATACAACTTCAAAGTATAAAAAGCTTTCTGATAGACATTCGTTAAAAATAATATCGACAATCAGCGAAGACACGGGTTGAGGCACAGTAGGGAACTCATTGGGACGCCGATTTCCCTCGCTATCGCAGGACACTTAGCCTTCAGCAGGAAGAAAATCCTGGAATCATTAAGCTCGCTGAGGGTTTCAAAGTTGGCCTGCCCCTTGGCTATTATGACATCCACCGAGTGAAAGACCTTAAGAAACTCATCCGAAACGTGTTCAATAGGCGTTCCGGGCAACCGTGAGCCCGTCGAGATTACCTCCGCGAGCTCTTCAAAGCCCGCATTGACCAAGTCATCAACGGTTGCGTCGTTTATTATCGGGCCTTCCTTTCCAGCCACGGTAACTCCGAGATGAGGGAACTCCTCAAGTAGTCGCTCAATGAAAAGCCTGTCAAAGTATATTTCACCGCAATTGTCCACAAGGTATAGGAGATTTTTCGCATGCTTAAGCCTCTCAAAAAGTTCATCGCTGTGGTCTATGTAAAGGTCACCTTCGAGAACCTGCTTTATATCCCCCTCAAGCTTCTCGGGGTTATAACCGGTCGAGAAGTCAACAACATTACCGGCTATTGCCAGCTTTAACGCTATCCTCATGTCAGCACCACTGAAGTGACCAACGAGCCTTTTTGCAACCTCATTGGAGACCCTCTTGTAGTTCTCAAAGGGGTCGTCGTTCCCGATAAAGCCGTAGAGGTCAAGGAAAAGAAGGCCACCGACGACAGCCGGAATGGAATCCTCAGAGAAAAGCTCCGAGGCACTCTTCAGCGAGAACAACATTGCCCTCCTGCGGGAGGCTTCATCAGTCAGACTCATCTCGATTATCTTCTGACACTGGTTTACAGCACATGCAATGCACTCGTGATGAATCCTCATAGTATCACCGGAAGGAAATAGAAAAAGCCTTTAAATAATTCACCCGAGCATCTCGACGTACTCGAGTTCCTCGGGAATGGGCTTCCTCCTCTTTTTCTCCCGCATGAGCATGTACTCATACATGGCCATCGGCCAAATCATGTCTCTCACCCCCTTCCCATTCTCTCCATAATGTTATAGGCTTTTTCCGGTTTAAAAAGGTTTTCAGCGCTGTTTTTGGCAGGAATGACATTTTCAGAGTTATGCTCGCTCAAAAAATGTCTTAGGGCGGTTTTTGGACTTTAATGCTCATATTTGTTCAGAAAGCAGGGATATAAAATCCTCATTTCAAGAAAATGCATGCATTTATACAGGGATTGCCCACCCAACCGTTTATAAACTTCTCAACAATCATAGTAGCGGTGGTGAGATGGCGTTAGAAAAGCTCGGAAAGGCCCTCAACAATGCACTTAAAAAACTCGCCCGTTCCGGAACCGTTGATGAGGCAACGATAAATGAAGTGGTCAGGGACATCCAGAGGGCCCTCCTGCAGGCGGACGTCAACGTTAAACTGGTCCTACAGCTCACGAAGACGATACAAAAAAGGGCCCTTGAGGAGGAACCACCCGCGGGTGTAAGCAGGAAGGAGCACATAATCAAGATAGTTTATGAGGAGCTCACAAAGTTCCTCGGAACCGAGGCGAAGCCCCTCGAGATAAAGAAGAAGCCAACAGTCCTGCTCACCGTAGGTATTCAGGGTTCAGGAAAGACGACCAGTGTGGCGAAGCTAGCTAGATACCTCCAGAAGAGGGGCTACAAGGTCGGCGTCGTCTGCTCCGATACCTGGCGTCCCGGAGCCTACCATCAGCTCAGACAGCTCCTTGACCCCTACGGTATTGAGGTCTTTGGAAATCCGGAGGAGAAGGACGCGGTTAAGCTCGCGAGAGAGGGAGTTGAGCACTTCCGCGAGAAGGGCGTTGATGTTATCATCGTGGACTCAGCGGGGAGGCACAAGGAAGAAAAAGGACTAATCGAGGAGATGAGGCAAATAAGCGAGGCAATAAAGCCCCATGAGGTCATCCTTGTCATAGACGGGACCATTGGCCAGCAGGCCTACAACCAGGCACTGGCATTTAAGGAGGCAACCCCTATAGGCTCGATAATAGTGACGAAGCTCGACGGAAGCGCGAAGGGTGGAGGTGCCCTCTCGGCGGTGGCCGCGACCGGTGCGCCGATTAAGTTCATAGGAGTCGGCGAGAGGATAGACGATTTAGAACCCTTTGACCCCAAGCGCTTCGTGTCAAGGCTCCTCGGCCTCGGTGACATTCAAGGCCTCTTGGAGAAGATTGAAGAGCTCCAGAAACAGCAGGAGTTCAAGGAAGAGGACGTGGAGAAGTTCCTCAAGGGTAAGTTTAACCTCAAGGACATGTATGCCCAGCTTGAAGCGATGCAGAAGATGGGACCGCTAAAGCAGATACTCCAGATGATTCCGGGCCTCGGCTACTCCCTGCCCGATGACGCAATAAAGATTGGTGAGGAGAAGCTGAAAAGATACCGTGTGATTATGGACTCCATGACAGAAGAGGAGCTTGAACACCCAGAGATAATCAACTACTCAAGGATAAAGAGAATAGCCAGAGGTTCCGGAACCAGCACCGCTGAAGTCAGAGAGCTTTTAAACCAGTATAACCAAATGAAGAAGATGTTCAAGAGTATGAACAAAAGAAAACTCGCCAAGATGGCCAAAAAATTCAACCTTGGGGGGTTTGGGATATGATTGAGGCCTTTGTCTTGATAGTTGTTAATCCTGGAAACGAAGAGAAAGTCTATGAGAAGCTCAAGGATGACCCCCGGGTCAAGGAGGCGTACAGGGTTTACGGGGAATATGATATA
Organism: Thermococcus sp.; assembly: GCF_015523185.1. Taxonomy (NCBI): domain Archaea; kingdom Methanobacteriati; phylum Methanobacteriota; class Thermococci; order Thermococcales; family Thermococcaceae; genus Thermococcus; species Thermococcus sp. Next base: position 30,344 of record NZ_WAKV01000022.1, on the reverse strand, counting down.
ATCCTTCGCGTTGAAGTCCCGACCATTGACGACTTGGACAAGTTCCACGACGAAACTCTCAGAAAAATAAAGGAAATCGAGATGACCGAAACTCTGATAGCCAGCACATATCGGGGGTGAACTGGTGAAAAGATGGGTCGCGACCATTGATTTAGAAACACTTGAAGTGGACTACGACCCATCTTTTAAATTTAAATGCGTTGAAAACTGTGGCAAATGCTGTTATGAGCTTGAAATTCCCCTACGGGATGAGGATATAGCCAAAATTGAGGAGCTCGGCTACAACGCCTGGGAGTTCATTGACCATGAGAAGCTCTTCTACCGTGGCGACAAGTTCCTAGGCTACGCAATAAGAAAGAGACCCTTCGACGGGGCGTGTATCTTCCTCGACCCCGAAACGAAAAGGTGCAGAATCTATAGCCACAGGCCCCTCGCCTGCAGACTCTATCCATTTATCTTCGTTAAACATGGAAAAAAGATGGAAATCTACGTGAAGGAGGACTCTTTCTGCCCCGGACTTAGCCATCCTGCGGGAACACCCGTAACCAAGGAATTTCTCCTGAGGGAATACGGGGATGTCATAGAGAGCTACCGCCGAAAGGTTCTCGGATGAACCGAAACGTATTTATACATTTTCTTGTTAAACCACGGGCACATGGAGGTGAGAGAATGAGTCAGCTAAAGTCCGTCCAGGAAAAGCTTAGACTCATCAGGGTTTTAAGGCTACTCAAGAAGAGCTACACCTACGACGAGCTGTCAAAGATAACGGGGCTACCCATAACCGTTCTGAACAGGTACGTTCGTGGAAAGGTTCTGCCAAGCGCTGAGAGAACCAGAGAACTGCTTGAACTCCTGTTACCTTACATAAACCTAGAGGAGGAAGTGAAGAAAAGAATAAAGTTCGATGAGCGGGGGTTCTTCGACAACATGCCTGTTCTAAGCGATACGGCATTGATGAGCCTCATAGCTGAGGAAGTAGCTGGGAGATACCTCGACAAGGACGTTGACAAGGTTCTAACAGCCGCAACCGACGGAATAGCCCTCGGCGTTCACATAGCGAGGGAACTCGGCGTTGATATCGTGTACGCCAAGAAGAAGAAGGAAGTCGGTGTCGAGAGGTTCTACGAGGTCAGCTACGTCCCAAGCGCATCTGGGACGGTCATGACCCTCTACCTGCCCCAGTGGGCACTGAAGAAGGGAGAGAACGTCCTCATAGTTGACGACGTCATAAGGAGCGGAGAGACCCAGAGGGCCCTTGTGGAAATGACTCGGCAGGCGGGTGCAAAGCCGGTAGGCATGTTCTTTCTCATAAGCGTCGGCGACATCGTGGAGAAACTCCGGGAGGAATACGAGTTCCCTGTTGAAAGCCTCATAAGGTTGGATTGAAATGAAGGGCTTCATCTACAACGCCGAGGGGCTGAGCCTGCCGATAGAGTTCGCCCCCGGCGTTCCCTTCAAATTTAAGTGTAGTGAGGAGGAGTGCGGTAAGACGGTTGTCATAGAGGGTATTGTGGTGGAGGTGGGGGAGGAGGAATTCACCAAAGTTTTGGAAAGAACAATTAGGAAGAACCCAGACTTCAGGAAGATAAGAGAGATAACCTCAAGGAGGTACGTCTTCAGGGGAAAGGTGAACGGGAAAGAAGTAGAGCTCCCGGTCGAGAGCTTTGAGGACTTCGCCAAGCGCTTCTTGGAGGACGTTCTAATCCTCAAGGGGTAGCCTAGGCTCTTCTTTGACCACCTGCATGGCAACGCTCGTGTTAGTCTTCTCAACACCATCGAGCGAAAGAAGCCACTTGACGAAGCGGTTCATATCGGCCCTGTCCCGGAACTTCGCTATGACGAAGATGTCGAATTCGCCCGTTATGTCATAAACCATCATTGCCCTCGTTTTCTCGGCAATCTGGCGCTCTATCTCGGCTATCTTCCTTCCCTGTGCTTTAATCCCTATAAGTGCAGTCAAGCCGAAACCGAGCTTCTCGTAGTCGAGAACAGGGGCGTAACCCTTAATAACACCTTCTTCCTCAAGCTTTCTAATCCTGTTGTAGATAGTCCCAACTGCAACGTTCAGTTCCCTAGCTATCTCCCTGTAGGAGAGCCTCGCGTTCTTTTGGAGGAGAGAGATTATCCTGAGGTCGAGCTCGTCAACCATACCCCTCACCGCATAAAGTAAACCGTAAACTTTAAATATCCTATCCTTGAGGGGATTAGCGGGCAGTGGACCGGTAGCCTAGCCAGGATAGGGCGGCGGCCTCCTAAGCCGCAGGTCCGGGGTTCGAAGCCCCGCCGGTCCGCCAGCTACAAACTTTGCCTGCGCGAAGTTTGACTAAGGCTTGTAATTCCATTTCAAAGGGCGATTTTAGGAGTGTTTGAACTATAAAAAATCTTTAAACTAGGAGTTTATCCCAAAACTCCTCCTTCAGGCAAGGTTTACCCCTTAAAAAGCACTCCTTCGAAGCGCGGGAAAATCGTAAAACCTAATACAAATGTTTCCTGATAAGAAATTCAAGCTTCAAGAGGCCATTCAAAAATATAAACACTCACAAAAGAACAGAACACTTAAAGAATCACAAACTTTGATGGAACTTTTCACTGCAAAGTTTCAGCGCTGGCGGAAGATTAGGTGCCTTTCTTGAGCGTGTCCTTGTTTCAAGTGAGGTTTCCTCTTTATTTGCTCCTTTGATTAGTAAAACAAAAGGAGGTGAAACAGATGATAGAAGACGCCCTCCTACTATACCTAGAGAGCATAAACAGGGAAAATAAGAGCAGAAAAAGAAGGAAAAAGATTCTCCCCTTCTGACCGCTCTCCTTTGGACACTCCAATATTTTGGATTATGGGCACTCCGAAACGTTTAAATACTCTGGATTTTTTAGTTTCTTTTGGTAAGAAAAAATGGGGGTGATATCATGGTATACGTGGCCGTTTTAGCTAACATAAACGGTAACCTTCCAGCTTTGGCCAAAGCCCTCGAAAAGATAGAGGCCCTTAAGGAGGAAGGATACGAGATTGAGAAGTACTACATTCTTGGAAACGTTGTAGGACTATTCCCGTATCCGCGGGAGGTTCTTGATGCTCTTGATGACCTTATCAGGAACAACACCGTCAAGGTCATCAGAGGCGAGTTTGACCAAGTGATAGCGGCCAGCGACCCCCACGCAGAGGGGCCGGATTACATTGACAAGCTCAACTATCCAGATTACGTCAAGAAGGCCCTCAAGTACACCTGGGAAAACCTTGGACATGAAGGCAGGGAGTTCATAAGGGACCTGCCGATTTATCTGGTGGACAAGATTGGCAAGAACGACATCTTCGGCGTCTACGGGAGCCCACTGAACCCCTTCGAGGGACAGGTTCTCCCGGACCAGCCGACAAGTTACTATGAGGCCATAATGAGGCCTGTGAAGGACTACGAGATACTGTTCGTTGCGTCACCGAGGTACCCAGTCAACGCCATGACCCGTTATGGCAGGGTAATCTGTCCGGGAAGCATTGGTTATCCACCAAGCAAGAACCACAAGGCGACATTCGCTCTGGTTGACGTTGACACACTTCACGCAAAGTTCATCGAGGTGGACTACGAAAAGGAGAAGAAGCTAGTAGAGGAGAAAATCAAAAGGGAAGGCCTTCCGGAGGAACTCATCAAGATTCTCTACCGCGGGAAGGTTTGATTTTTCTTCATCCTTTTTTAAAACCCAAATAAAAGCCTGCAACAAAGGCACTCGTCCCGGGGAGGATTCCAAGAACCTTCTGACCGGCGCTGACAACCTGCTGAGCGATGTTGTTCGTCAGGTTGAAAAGCTTGTCCGTGTTTATAGTTATAACACCCTTCTGCTGGAGGTAGAAAAGGCTAAGAATGTAGGCCCCAATCAGTGCCATAGCCAGTTTCATCAGTTTTTTAAATGCATAGCCTGTCACGAAACCCACAACAGCACCCACGCCAATATCGCTAAACATAGCATTTATGTTGAACTCCATGGCCCATCCCAACGGTGCTTAGTATGACTGTGTATAAAACCTTTCCCCAAAACGCTTAAATTACATGCTTCCAAAATATTTACAAGACATAAAACAGGTGGGAGCATGACGACGCCGATAGAGAGGTTGAGGAATAAAGTCACAAAGGAGGTCCTCTGGCTCTACATCCTGAGGCTCCTCCAAGAGAGACCCATGTACGCCTATGAGCTAAAGGAACGCATAAAAGAAGCCTTTAATTTTGAACCTGCAACGGTAAGCTCATACGTTGTTCTCTATAAACTTGAAAAGGACGGCTACGTAACAGCTGAATGGCAGGAGAGCGAGACAGGAAAACCGGCCAGAAAGTACTATAGGCTCACGCCCAAAGGAGAGGAATTGCTAAAAGAGGGAATAGAGTTCTTGGAAGAAATGCTGAAAAAGTTGAAGAAAACCTAATCAGCGTCCTCCACCGCGTGGTTCTCGGGCCTTGGGGCGAAGCCCCTTGTAGCCACACTTCCTGCATTTTTTTGCGCCCCATGGGTTTGTTGCACCACAGCGCATGCAGATAAGCTTTCTAAAGATTCTTGCCTCAGCCTCGGGAAATCTCGCCATTTCAACCACCTCAAATGACCTTGACGGGTTTCCTTCACGAAAGGACTTTTAAAGGTTTGGTGCGGGGGACGGGATTCGAACCCGCGAAGCCCTACGGCACCGGATCTTAAGTCCGGCCCCTTTGGCCAGGCTCGGGCACCCCCGCGCGAGGAGATTAAAGTGGAAGGGGAGTTAAAAACCTTCCCCTCAGGTCCTCACAATTTTCATCTCAAAGTCCTCAACCGGGATCTTGAAGTCCTCCCTGCTCTCGATTTCTTTCCTGTTGTAGAGTATCTCCCTCGCGAGTATCCAGTAGATGAGCGCGAGTGCTTTCCTTCCCTTGTTGTTGGTCGGGATGGCGAGGTCAACGTAGCTGAGGAAGTTCTCTGTGTCAACGAGGGCAACAATCGGAATTCCAATCTCAACAGCCTCCTTCATGGCCTGGTGGTCGGCCCTCGGGTCGGTAACGATAATAACGTCCGGCTCAAAGAAGTTCTTGACCTGCGGGTTGGTCATTGTCCCCGGGAGGAAACGACCAGGAATTGCCCTCGCACCGGTGACCTCGCCGAACTTCTTAACCGGCTTCTGACCATAGAGCCTGACGCTAACCGCAAGGATACTCTCAGGGTCAAACTTGGCCAGGAACTTACCCGCTACACGAAGCCTCTCGTCGGTCTTCCTCACGTCGAGGACGTAGAGACCGTCCTGCCTAACCCTATAGATAAACTTCTTCATGTCTTGGGTCTTCTGCTGGGTTCCGATGTGGACACCAGCCGCTAGGTACTGGTCAAGTGGAACTAGATATTCCTCCATCTTTTCACACCTCCTCATCCTTCAAAGGTTATTATCCTGCCCCTTTCACCCAAATCCTCAGCTATTCTTATGAGCTCGTTCAGCCTGGCGATGGAGTCTTTGCGGAGCACCATCGCCGGGCAACGGAAACCCACCGCGAGGTGGGCAAGAGCCTCATCGGAGGACTCATAGCGAGCCTCCGAGAGGATTGGAGCGATTCTCTCCGACTTGGCGTCATTTATGAGGTTGTACAAGTCGGTGAGAGTACCAAGATTTATGGGTTTTATGGAGAGGGCATTATAGTAGCGCCTGTCGAGTATGTCCTTCTCGCGGAAGAGATACTCGCCATCAACAAAAACCCCATGGGTTCCGGCTATTAGCTCGAGGAAGAGCTCCTCATCGCCCAAGGGTTTTATGTAGGCGACGTTGTTGTCCTCAACCGTTGAGAGGACCGTTTCAATATCGAGTTCCCTCTTCTGAACCAAGCCAAGGGCTACCTCAAGGCCGAGTTCATTGGTTGCTTTTTCCGTGGCTTTAGAATATGCCCCAACGGTGTTATTATCGACGTTCTCAAGAACGCTGGTGAACGCATCAACAACATCGGTTATTTCCATCAAATCGCGAACCATCACATAGTAGTCAAAATCATCACCGTGACCGAGCTCAAGGATTGGGACTGGCAACTCAGTAGTAAAGGTCCCCCCGAGGTAGCTGTAGAGGGGGAGATTCTTCTCGCTGGCAGCGGCCTTCGCGGTGGCTATTGAGACAGCCAACGCAGTGTTGGCTCCGATGTGTCCAAAGTTTTCGGTACCGTCTATCTCCCAGAGGTAGCTATCTATCAGCTCCTGCTCAGTTGCATCGAAGCCTATAAGCTCGGGGCCGATTATCTCATCAACCTCGCTCACGGCCCGGTGAGCTTCGGCTATGTAAAGGGTAGGGTTCTCGTCTATTGGGGATGCGAACCTACCGAAGCCCGAGCTCGTGATAACGTCTACCTCAACAGAATATTTGCCGCCATTGAGCACTGCAACCCTGCCGACTATGTTCTCTATCACCGTCATTTTTCATCAGCTCGGCCTTATTACGGTTAGGGGTATTATTCCCTTCTCGAACTCCATGAGGGCCGCCTGGAGAGGTGTGATTCCCTCAGGGACGTCTATAAGTACGGGAGCACCCATGGCTATCTGTAACGCTCTCGCACCGATGATGCGGGCCTTTTCAAAGCGGGTATACTTAAACATACTTACCACCCCTTCCCCAACGCCTTCAAGAGAGGTTTTTTCAGTGAACGTAATGTTGGTGGGGCCGCCGGGATTTGAACCCGGGTCTCCGGCACCCCAAGCCGGGAGGATAGACCAAGCTACCCCACGGCCCCGCCCAGAATTGCGGTTTTTAGTAGACCTTATAAACCATTACCTGGTCGATGAGCTCCACGTGGCTGAGGAGCGTTCTCCTGCAGCAGTACCTCTCGACACCGAGGTCATCCAGCACTTTAGCAGGATCTTCCCCGGCCTCGACCCTCTTCTTGAACTCGTAGTATTTATCGGCCAGCACCTTTCCGCAGGTGAAACACCTGACGGGAACTATCATTTTCCACACCTCAAATTGTTAAAGGAAAGGCATCAACGGTAGGACTTCTGCCTCTTCGCTCTAGGACCTTTGGTTGAGCGGTTGGGCTTGTGGGGCTCGGTCCTTCTGCTGTCGCCAACGAGCATAGTCCTGTCGTACTTCATAAACTTTTCCTTCAGATTCATGTCATTGGTCCACTCAACGAGGGCCCTAGCTATGGCAACGCGCGCGGCCTCGGCCTGCCCCATGAAGCCACCGCCCTCGACCTTGACGTCAATGTCAACCTTGCTAACTATCTCCTCGCCGGCAAGGATGAGAGGCTCCATTATGGTGAAGCGCGCTATCTCAGGCTCAATTATCTCGACGGGCTTGTGGTTGATTCTCACCCTACCCTTTCCTTCCCTTATGGTAGCCCTCGCGATGGCCGTCTTCCTCTTTCCGGCAGTCTGGATGACCCTCATCTTTCTCACCTCAGAACTTTCCACCGAGGAACTTAGCAACCTCACCAACGGTGACATACTTTGGAGTCGAAAGCCTCGACATATGAGCCTCGCTTATGGTCTCAAGCTCCTTGCCCTCGAACTCCTTTGGAACGCCAACATAGACCCTGAGCCTTCTGAAGGCCTTCCTTCCGCGATCGGTCTTCCAGGGGAGCATACCCCTGACGGTTCTCCTGACAATCTCGTCGCTCCTCTTCGGGTAGAAGGGTCCTCTTCTCGGGTTGGTTCTGGTTCTGAGCTCGGTTCTCTGCTTGTACTTGGCGAATATGTCCTCCCTGTTACCGGTGATAATGGCCTTCTCGGCGTTGACTATGACGACCTCCTCACCCTCGAGGAGCATCTTGGCAACCTTCGAGGCGAGCCTTCCGAGTATGAGTCCCTCAGCGTTAATAATCCTCATGGCCCATCACTCCATTATGATTACTCCACTACCCTTCGGGTTCCTCCCCATAAGCTCCTCGATGGTTATGGCCTCTCCCCCGGCCTCGACTATCTTCTTCTTAGCAGTCTCGCTGAACTTCCAGGCCGCAACGGTGACCTTGTGCTCAAGCTTTCCTGCACCAAGAACGCTTCCCGGGACGATAACGATGTCTCCTTCCTTGGTGTAACGGTTTATCTTGCTGACGTTTACCTCAGCCCTCTGTCTTCTCGGTCTCTCAAGGCGCCAGGCAATGTCCTTCCATATCTTAACTCCTTCCTCGTTTGATTTCTTCCTGAGTGCCCGAATGAGCCTCCTCAGGTTAATATCGGTGGGTCCTGTTCTCTTGACCATGAACATACCTCCTCAACGCTCTCGCAGGGAAACCGACATGTGGACGGGGTGAGCGTTATGGTGCGGGGGCGGGGATTTGAACCCCGGAACCCCTACGGGACGGGACCCTGAATCCCGCGCCTTTGGCCAGGCTCGGCTACCCCCGCGTCAGTCGGCTAATTTATGGAGTTCGTTTATAAATTTATCGCTCTTCCTCATTAGTATCTTGAGCGCTATGCTCACTATTTCCTCAACGGGGAGCTCTCCGTTAGTTTCAACGGTAAAGACGAACGTTTCGGGCACTACTTCTTCCCTAATCTTCTCGCCCTCGTATGGCTCGAACTTCCTCGGGAGGTAGAAGGCCTTGGTTGTGGTTATGACAATCTCGTCCTCCTTTTCCTCAACGGGCAGTCCTCTCCTCTCGGCAAGCTCCTTAAGCTCCTCCCAATCGGGAACTTCCTTGCTCACGTGGATTCTCGTGAGGTACTTGTAGTAAACGAAGCCGGGTTGCCACTTTGCGTGGTCCTTACCGCGGCCGAGCTTGGCGTAGGCGTTGAAAACTAACCGCTGACCCTCGGCAAGCTTGACTATCGGAATGTCTGGGTTGGCGGGTTTTATCCCCTCGTCGCTACTCTTGAGGTCGCCGGAATAAACCACGCCCGGACCCTCAGCTTCGAGGGAGAGTGTAACAGTGTAGTTGTCGAGCTCAAGTGAATCGAGTGAAAACCTTTCAACTGGGGTTGTGAGTGGAATCATAGCAAGCCTGTGGGCAATTATCTCGTCAAAGAGAGCCGAGTCGTTTTCAAAGAACTCGACCTCATCAACGGCAAAGGTCGGAACTTCGGCAAGAATAGTCCTCCTGAGGGCGTTGGCAAAGGCAACGTCTATGCCTTCAACGATGAACTTTATCGAGTCCTCCCTCTTTTCTAGAATCTTAAACTTCGGCTCCATTTGCACCACCAAAAAAGAAGTTGTAGGGGTCAGACGCGCCTACCGCGCCTACCGCCCTTGGGTCTGGTCCCATCGTGAGGTATCGGTGTGACATCTTCGACGCGCCCTATCTTAAGGCCTGCCCTAGCGAGAGCTCTAATGGCCGCCTGGGCACCCGGACCGGGGGTCTTGCTCTTGCTTCCTCCAGGAGCGCGAACCTTGATGTGGACGCCAACGAAGCCCTTCTCCATGGCTTCTTCGGCGGCTCTTTTGGCGGCAATCATGGCCGCGTACGGTGAGGGCTCATCCCTGTCGGCCTTGACGACCATACCACCGCTCCACCTAGAGACAGTCTCTGCCCCGGTGAGGTCGGTGATGTGTATTATCGTGTTGTTGTAGGAGGAGTAAATGTGCGCAACTCCCCACTTCTCCTTCTTCTTAAGGTTAACCTGCTGGGTTTCCTCGCTCATGCCTCACCACCCTGCTTGGCCTGTTCAATAACCATCCTCTCGGGGTGGGATTCCTTGGCGAAGGGAGAGTTCTTCGCGTAGGTTATGGCATCTTCCTCCTCGCGGAGGACGATGTAACCCGGCGAGCGGATTATCTGGCCGTTGACCTCAATGTGGCCGTGAACTATAAGCTGTCTGGCCTGCTTGATAGTCCTGGCGAGACCCTTCTTGTAAACGATGGTCTGCAACCTCCTCTCAAGGACATCCTCAACGGTCAGTGAGAGGACGTCATCGAGAACGGCATCGGCCGGGAGAAGACCGAGCCTGTAGAGCCTCTGGAGAAGCTGCTGCCTCTCAATCTCGGCCTGCTTTCCACGGGCCGCGAGGAGTCTTCTTGCCCTACGCCTAAACTCCTTGAGCTGGGTCTCATGTCTCCAGAGCTCCTTCTTGTTCTTGAGGGCGTATTTTCTCTTCAGAACCCTCTCGCGGTCGAGTCTCTCCTTAATCCAGGGGTGAGATGGAGTTTCATACTTCTTCCTCTGCCTCTTCGGGTCTCCCATTTACACCACCTCACTTCTTTCTCCTGCTAACACCGACAGTAGTTCCGTGCCTGAAGTTGGACCTCGTTCTCTGACCACGGAGAGGCAGGCCAAGCTCGTGCCTTATACCGCGGTAAGCCCTTATCCTCCTCAGCCTGTTGATGTCCTCACGCCAGGCCATGGCGAGCTTGGCCGTAATGAGGTGCAGGTCCTTGCCGGTCTCGTAGTCCTTCGGCCTGTTAACTGCCCAGGCAGGAATTCCGTGGGCGACTGGGTCCTCAAGGATTTTCTCTATGAGCTTGACCTGCTCGTCAGTGAGGTAACCGGCCTTCATGTAGGGGTCAAGCCCTGCAACCCTGAGCACCATAGTTGCAAAGTTTATTCCTATTCCTCTAATCCCTGTCAGTGCCCATCTCAACTGCTTATGTCCATCCAAATCAACGCCCGCAACACGGACTATGTGCCTGAAGTTCTCGGTCATTACGAATACACCTCCCATCCCTCTTGGGAATCAAAGGGATTTTGGCGCCGGGACGGGGATTTGAACCCCGGCGGGCAAACGCCCACGGGCTCTCAAGGCCCGCGCCTTCCCAGGCTAGGCAATCCCGGCGTACACGCGGTAACCGCTCCCCTTCGCGAGCTCTCTCACTTCAGTAAAGTGCTCCTCCATGAGAGCCTTAATATACTTTGCCCCCTGCTTCGTCTTAATCACCAGTTGCAGGAGGCCACCATCGTTGAGATGCTGGGGAGCGTTTATAACTATTTCCCTCAGGATTTTCTTTCCCGCGTGCACTGGGGGATTGGTGATGATTGAGTCGAATTTTTCCCCTTTAACTGGCTCGTAGAGGCTTCCCCACCTGACCTCGGCGTTTCTAACGCCGTTGATTTTTAAGTTTTTCCTCGCTATACTAACCGCCCTCCTGTTCACGTCGGTCATAATAACATAGTCAACGAAGCGGGAAGCGACTATTCCGATTGCCCCGTAGCCGCAGCCTAAATCCAGAACGCGCCAGTTCTCACCAAGAACCATGCTCTTTATCAACAGCTCAGTCCCCCTGTCGAGCTTGCCGAACGAAAACACACCACTCGCCGTAATGAACTTGAAGCAATGTCCCCTGATGCAGACCTCTATAGTCTTCGTCCTCAGCGGTGTGCTCGGCTCTTCTGAGTAGTAGTGGGTCATAGTGGAGGGTAAGAGAAGGGGTTTATCAACCTTTGCTTGCACAGAGTCGGGTAAAAAGATGTGGCAAAAGCGCACTCACTTGGCCCAAAGTTTCGGATACCAGTCCCTCGGCATGAAGACCTTGTCCACGTCAACCGCTATGCCCTTGCTCTTCCTCAGCATGTCAGCGCTGCTCATCTTGGCCTTTCCCAGAGCGACGAGCTCATCCTTGAGGGTCATTATGGCAACGAGGTCGCCCTTCTTGATGCCCTTGTGGAGCTTTACTATGCCGGGGACCGCTAAATCTGCACCATGGGTAACTGCCGCAACGGCGGAGTCTCTAATCCAGACCTTGGGGAGGTGTTCAACAGCCTTCTCCATCGGCTGTATCGCCTGCCTGAAATACTTCTCAACCCCATCCTCCTTCCAGAAGTGGTAATAATCAACGAGGTCGTGAAGCGTCACTAGCGTCTCGTCTTCCTTGAAAGGTCCACTCCTAGTTCTCCTGAGCTCGGCCATGTGGGCTCCAACACCGAGAGCCAAGCCTATGTGGTGGATGAGCGAACGGATGTAGGTTCCAGCCTCGACGCCCACCCTGAAGAGAACGTCCCTACCCTCTATCTCGAGGACATCAATGTAGTAAACCTTCCTTGTCCTCAGCCTTCTCTTCACCGCGCTCCTAAGCGGTGGCCTCTGGATAATCTCCCCCTGAAATTCCCTCATGACTGCTAGAATTTTGTCCTCAGGGACGTCACCGTGGAGGTGCATCAGAGCGACGTACTCCTTTCCTGCAGGAAGAAGTGCCTGAACAACTCTGGTGGCCCTCTCTAAAGCAACCGGCAAAACGCCACTGACCTTCGGGTCGAGGGTTCCGCCGTGACCAGCCTTGCTCAGGTTGAAGAGCTTCTTAATCCACGCAACAACTTCGTGGCTCGTCGGGCCGGGGGGCTTATCAAGGTTTATAATTCCGAACTGCATGTGCATCTCAATCGGTCTATTCTCAGGGGGAAAGCCCCACTTCGGGTTGGTCTCGGCCTTCTCGTCCTTAACTAGAACTTCCCGCTTTATATCTGCCGGAAGGATTCTCCTAACTTCATCCCTTGCCATGAGCATCACCAGATGAGCGTTATCGACCAAGACTCAAAATATTGCCTTATAAACCCACCTAATACCGGAAACGATACGTGAAAACGGGACAGTTGGGGAGGTACTTGATAAGCTTCAGATAACTGGGCACGAAAACCTCCCGCTTGCCTTTCTCAAGGCCTTTCATTATCGCATTAACGACATCTTCGGGCTCTATTGAACCCTTTGGATAGGGTACGTTGTTCCGTGTGAAAAACTCCGTTTTAACCTGCTTGGGATAAACACGCATAACGTGGATTCCTCTTTCCCTTAGTTCTCTCTCAAGGTTCACAGCTAGATAGTGCAAAGCTCCTTTAGCGGCGCAGTATGACGGTAACTCCGGGACGTTCACAAAGGCAACCCCGCTTATCACAAAAACAACTGTCGAGCCCTCACCAAGGAAAGGCAGAAGCTCACGGGTAAGTTCCACCGGAGCAAGGGTGTTTACCTTGAAAAGGTTCTCAAGTTCCTCATCAGAATGCTCTAGAAGGGGCTTCCTGATTGCGTAACCGGCGTTGTTTACGAGAACATCAAGCCTTTTAACACCAAACTCTCCAAGGGAATCGGAAATTTTTCTTGCGACATTGGGCTCGCTCAAATCGGCAAGGATATAGGAGAAGTTCCTAAGAGACTTTAGTTCCTCAAGCCTCTCCTTTCTCCTTCCCACACCAATAACGCGAAAGTCCTTCTCAACCAGAGCCCTGACAAGGAGCCTTCCGATACCCCCCGTTGCGCCAGTAACTAGAGCAGTTCTCATTCCCACCACCAAGAAAAAGAACATGGTAAGGTGTTAAGAAATTATTGAGGAAAAGAGTGAGGAATGTTTCCTCACTCGAGGCTTATGCCGGCCTCTTCGAGGGCCTTCTTTATCTCCTCGTCGGAAGCACCGCGCTCGATGTTAACTTTCTCCGGGAGGGGCTCAAGGTGCTTGACGTTCATCCTCCTGCGCTTGACCTTGTTTAGACCAGCGCCGGTAACAAGGACGAAGTTTTTGTCTATTATGTCGGCAACGACGACCTTCTGTCCGGCCCTCCTTCCGGCAATAACGACGGCAATCCTTCCGACCTCAATAGCTGGCATTCATCCCACCTCCTTACCTTTGTTAGACCCCGCGTCGCCGTCGGGGTAAAGGTGGTCGATGGCGGCCTTCACAATCGCGAAGACCCCATCGGGACCCCATTTGGCAGTGTTTATGATTAAATCATAAATCGACTTGTCCTCGATGTCAATCCCGTAGAGGTTTAAATACCTTTTCCTGTTCTGCTTCTCCCTCTCAGCAATCTGAACAAAGGCCTCCTCAACTGAGATACCTTCTCTCTTAGCGACTCTCCTGGCGCGCTCCATTATGGGAGCGTCGAGCCATATCTTAAGGTCGGCGTCCTTAACCATCCAGCCGGCTAAACGACCCTCAATGACGACGTTACATTCCTTGGCCGCCTCGACCTGCCTCCTGTCAACTTCCCTGTCTATCTCTGGATGAAGCTCCACATACTTCTGAAACTCCTCGAGGGTCATGCCCCTTTCCTTGGCCATCTGCCGGAATATCAAACCGGCGTAGATGTGCTTAAAGCCGTAGTGCTTGGCCAGGTTTCTGCAGAGGGTTGTTGTTCCGGACCCGGCCAGACCGCTGACTGTTATAACGAGGCAGCCCTTGGGCATAGGCGCACCTCATCCAAGGGAAGCCCTGACCTGGGCCTTCATAACCTTCCTCATACAGCTCGGGCAGAGGTTCGGATAGGGTCTCTCGGGCCTCTTTTTGGTCTTAGGGAGCTTTCTGAGCTCGCTCGGCCTTCCACGAGGAACTCCGTTGAGTGGCCTGCCACAGAGGGCGCAGTGGGCTATCTTTGGCTTTCTCCTCTCGAAGTGTATCACCGTTCTTCCTCCCGGAGTCCTAACGTACTTCCTCCTCCATGACCTTGAGCGATACATCGGCTTCATACTCTCACCTCGCAACCCCTTTCAGCGGAGCGTTTTTAAATTTATCCCATGTCAAGGAGCTTTCTTAGGACCATACCAATCACATAGCTCGAAAGGACGTACCAGCCGAGATAACCCAGTTCACTTCCCGAGAGGGCTGAGTGGTACATCCTGTGGAACCAGTCAAAGAGGAAGAAGTTGAAGGGGGCCTTGACTATGGCAACCTCCGTGTACCACATTCTAAGCCAGCTAAAGAATATCCAGAATATGGGCATCGTGAGAAGCATTGGAACCATTTGCTGTCTCATTAACTCTCCCTGCATTTTCATGAGCTCGAGCTGTTTTTGCTGGGCCTTCCGGAGCTTCTTCTCATCCCCGCTTTTCTGGGCTTCCCTCATTTCCCTCTGAACCTCCTTTGCGAGCTTCTGCAGTTTTCTCTGCTTCTCGATATCAGTGAAGAAGTAGTAAAGCAGTGTGTAAAACCCCCCGATTATGAACCCCATAAAAGTTATTACCCAGAGGGGCTGATAGTTCATTATAAAGGGCCCGAATACATTGTTGAGGGCTTGATATATACTCTCAATCATACTCACTCACCGCCAGGTCAAGCACTTGAACGAGTTCGTTAACAGCTTCCTCCAAACCCTTGTCTTCGTGATTCTCGATTATCTTTATTAGGGCGTTGGAGTGCATAGCATAACTTACTGCGGCAGCCCTGTTCAGGTCCTGATGCCTCTCAATCTGCTCCTCGGTTTCAACGTCCCTGTCCCTCTTGAGGTCCCTGAGACGTCTACCCAGAATCTCGCTAGGCGTTGCTTCAATTATAACTATGAAGTTTGGGTTTATAACCTCAATAACCTCCCTAGGAAAGCCAAGAAGGTACCCCACTGGGGTCCTTATTGTCGCGTGGGTATCGAGTAGAACAGGTTCCTCCTTGGCTATCTCTACTATCTTCTGCGCCGCTTTGAGCTGGAGCCCCCTTTGCGTTTTCGGGTCAAGCTTTCTCATCTCATCTCTGTGCTTAACGAGACCCGCTTTAACGGCTTCCTCAAACATTAGGTCTCCAAAGTTAACGAGCCTGAACTTGGCCCGGGTTCTCTTGAGGGCAAGTCTAGTGATGGTACTCTTACCAACCCCTGGAATGCCAGTAATCATGACCACAAACGGCATAGCTCTCACCCGGGAGGTTCTGATGGGTAAAGGAAAAACGGCCTTAAAAGGTTTTGCAAAAAAGGAAAGTCACTTGGCAAAGAACCTTCTAAGAGCTGGGAACATCTCCGTTGCCTGCTCCCTGGCTATCTCTTCGTAGAACCTGTAGAGTATACCAACGGTCAGCAGTATTCCAGTTCCCGTTCCCAAGGCACCGAGGAAGTCCGCAAGCACTGCAACTAATGCTAGTGTGAAGGAACCCCAAAAGGTAACGTATGGTATATAGCGCTGGAGGACTCTCTCAAGAATTCTCGGGTCGCGCCTGAATCCAGGAATTTGAAGTCCTGCCTGCTGGAGCTGCCTAGCTATGCTTTTGGCATCGAGGCCAGTAAGCTCAACCCACAGGAAACCGAATATCAGCGACCAGAAGATAGTCATTATAGCGTATACGAACGCCCTCCACGGGTCGGCGATAACATGGAAGATATCCCTAGGCGGGTAGAGGTAGGTGACGAAACCGCTGGCAGGATATCCGTTCTGGTCGAAGGTTCCTAGCCACGTTATGCCATAGTTGTTAAGTAGCCTAGCCCAGAGCTGGATGTTAGCGTAGAGGGCCATGGTGAGGATTATTGGAATGTTGCTGACGTACATGAACCTTATTGGATACCTACCGCGGACGGTAACGCGGCCGTAACTGAGTGGAATCTCAACACGCATGCTCTCGAGGTAAACGACGATTAGAAACACCACAATCGTTCCAGTTAACTTGACCATATCCGGCAGGGTTCCACCGCGGTAAATGGCACCGGTTATGTCCCCCTTAAGCAGGTGCTGTATAAAAGCCGGGATGGCACCGACTATTGCCGGCTGGCCTGTGAGCGGGTCTATGTACTCCTTGCTCGGAACGGGGGCAAGGGCCTTATAGATGACAGTCTGCGAGACTCCAGCGGCAATGAACAGGCTTATACCACTTCCGATTCCCCACTTGCTCACGAGCTCGTCGAGGAGTATGAGCATCGTTGATGCAAAGCCGAGCTGAAGGATTATCAGTATTGCAAGGCCTAGCCCAATATAGATGAACCCATCTGGACTTGTAACCGTCTGAAACGCTCCAATTGATGTGCTAACTTTACCAAAGGCACCGGCGAAGACGTAGATGGCCGCTTCGAAGAAGCTCATGAACACTGAGAATAACTTCTGAGTGGCCTGGTAAAACCTTCTATCCTCTGGATTCGAGAGATCGAGTTTAACTATTTCAGAACCGACGAGGAGTTGCATGATTATACTCGCGGTAACGATGGGACCGATACCCAGGGTTAAGAGGGAACCGCTTCTACCGGCGAGCACAAAACGGAGCGTTGCGAAGTAATCCTGAACCTTGGGCGGGATTCCATACAGTGGGATTTCAGCGAGGATGAAGTACAACAGTAAAACTATGCCCGTCCACATGAACTTCTCCTTAAGGGGAACGTGTCTTTTCGGCCTCTCAACTTCGGGGAAATAGCGCTCTATGGCGTAAACAATGTCCCTAACCTTTCCCATAGTCGACACCCGCCAAAAGTTGAAAGAAATCAGGCGAGGATAACCTCGCCACCGGCGGCCTTAATCTTCTCCTCGGCCTTCGGCGTAACGTAGTATGCCTTGACAACGATTGCGCGGGTAAGCTTTCCTGTGCCGAGAACTTTGTCAACGCCAAGCTGGGTCGCATCGAAGACGAGCTTTCCTTCCTCCTCGTAGATGACGCCCATGTCCCTGAAGAGCTCGAAGTTCTCGTCGATGTCGCTTAGGTTAATGACCTTGGGGATGTAAGTTACCGCCTTGGGCCTGTGGAAGCCCCTCTTCCCAAGGTGGTCAGGGGCATATTTGATGGTCCAGGTAAACTTCTGGTCCTTCCTCTTACCGGTACCAGCCATACCGCGGCCGCCCTTGCTTCCACCGCCGCGGTGCTTCTTCTTACAGCCCCAACCATGAGTGTGACTTCCTCGAAGTTTCCTAACCTTTTTCCTCCTCCTAATCATCTCTCGCCACCTCAGAGCATTCTCTCAATGAGCTCGTTAATCTTCTCGCCCCTGTAGCCGAGGGCCCCACCCTCCTTGAATGAGCGCTTCTTGCTTCCCTTGAGTCCTCCCCTCGGCGGGTGGAGCCTGAAGACGGGCTTGATATTCGGCAAGTCCCTGAGCTTCATCTCGCCGTTGATAACTTTTTCAGCGAACTCCTCAAGGCTCATCCCGAGTTTCTCTTGAACGTACTCATCTGTGATAGGCTTGTTGCCGACGAGTCTTCCGCGCTTTCTGAGGAGCTTGACGAGGGTTTCCTTGTCAATCTCGCCCCAGGTGATGTAGTCCTTGACCTTCTGTATCATCCCGCGGTAGCTGGGGGTGTCATCGACTATGACGAGGTGGTTAATCCTGTGAAGGCAGAGCATGGCGAGGGTATCCCTAACTTCACCCCTTGCCCTAATTCCACTCCTAAGCCTTATGAGCGCTAACTTAGCCATCTCCTCTCACCTCACAGCTCAAAGCTCTGGGGCATCGCCCTGCCGACGACGATACCGTACTTCTCCTCCATACCTGGCTGTATAGCTACGCGGTTGGTATTGTAGAGGGCGTTAAAGACAGCTTTGGCGAAGTTGACCGTTGTTCTCGTCTCACCGAGGGTCTGTGACCAGACGTCCTGTACACCAGCGAGGCTCAGTATCTTCTTGCCGACGTCACCTATGACGAGACCAAGGCCACGCGGTCCGGGCATGAGCTTAACTCTAACGCTACCCTCTTTGCCCTCGACGGCAAAGGGAATCGAGTGTGGCCTTCTGCACCTGCATTCCCAAGAACCACAGCCGCGCTTGATTTCGATGATGTTCATCTTGGCGTAACTGATGGCTTTCCTGATGGCTATACCGACTTCCCTTCCGTGACCGATTCCAAGGCCGACGTAGCCGTCCCTGTTGCCAACGGCCGCGAGAACGCGGAAGCGAATCCTCCTACCGCTGTCGGTCATTCTAACGGTCAAAGCAATGTCGAGCACTTCCTGGTTCTCCCTGAGGTTAACCTCGGGAAGGAGGACGTCAACTATCTCGGGCTCCTTTATCTGGTAACCCTTCCTGAATATCTCGTGAATGTCAGTTATCTGGCCTTCCTTAACGAGCCTTCCGAGTTTCGTTTTTGGCTCCCACTCCTCAAGAACCCTCTGGGCAATCTCTCTCGGGTCGCTCATTCTCTCGCCCCCTCAAACTTCTCGATTATCTTGGCCTTAACCTCATCAAAGTGCTCGGGGAGCTTCTCGGGCTCAAGGCCCTTGACAAGGTAGCCACCGAACTGCCTCCTGTAGAGGCTCTCGTCTTCTTCTTTAAGGGCCTTGGCGTACTCCGCTATGTGCTCGCCCCTTATCCTGTAGTCCTCGGGGAATATCTCCTCGCTGTGCGGGACGTTCAAGCCAGCATCTACAGCACCCTTTAGGACTGCGAAAACGCTTGAGCCCCTGGTCGGCGGGTGGAGACCTATGTCGAGTATGGCTTCCTCAACACCGGCCTGTTTCGCCTTATAACCTATGAGGAGACCGAGCAGATAAGCGCTCGGGGTGTTTCCGGTGTGACCCTTCCAGCCGAAGTCCCTGATAAGCTCCCTGGTGTGGGCGGAAACTATAGTCCTGTCGCCCTTGGGGTCGTAGACTATAATCTGGGCTATGTGATGGTTGAGGCTCTTTCTAACAACGAGCCTCGGCTTCTTGCTCTTGAGGAGCTTGAGCCTCTTGTGGTAGTTGGTCTTACCCTCTCTCCTCCTCCTAAAGGGAACCCTATACCTTGGTCCTCTCGCCATTTATCTCACCTCACTCCTTCAAGATACCGTGCTCCTGCATAAACAGGTAGAGCTGCCTCTTGTTCTTGAACTGGCCACCCTTGGCCCTTATGTAGAGCCTCCTGTAGGTGTGGGCGTCAATCTTGCCCTCAGCCTTAAGCTTCCTGAGTTCCTTCCTGAGAGCCCTTATGGTCATCATCCAGACTTCCTTCTTGCCCATCCTGGCAGTCTTCTTACCCTTCCTGCTTCCGGGGCCCCTGTGGCGCCCCTTCTTCCTGGCCTCGTGGAAGGCTCTCGCGCGAGCCCTGCTCTGGCCCTTGATGGGCTTCTTCTTTATGACGCCATCGTGAATGAGCCTCTTAATGTCCTCACGGGTTATCGCGGCGGCAACATCGTCAATCCTCTCGGGGTCAATCCAAACCCTGTTCTCACCGCACTTCAAAATGTCGGCGGCAATCCTTCTCTGCATCTTGAGCATGAACATCACCTCGCGTTGAGGACCTTAATCCCGAGCTCCTTGGCCCTGGCAAGTATAACCTCTCTCTTCCTCGCACCGACGGTTCTCGCTATCCTGGCGGCCTGCCTGGTCGGGTCTATGGCCTCAAGCTCCTTGACGTTGTGAACGAGGACTTCCTCGTAACCGCTCGGGTGAAGTCCGCGAACGGCTTTAGGTGAGCTCCAGCCTATGCTTGGTGAGCGTGGCTTGCCCTTCTTCTTGAGCCTCATCTTGCTGTCAATTCCCTTCGGCCTTCTCCACTTGGGGTCGTTCTTGAACTTCGGAAACCTCCACCACTCCTGGCGGAGGAACCTCGGCTTCTTCCTCTTGAGCTTAGCCCTCACCCTAAGGAGTCTCGCCTTCTCGTCCATTTCTCACACCTCAGAACTTTATCGGCTTGCCAGCCTTCTCAACTATGTAAATACCATCCTGGAATACTCTTCTATCCCACTTTGTTATCCTCGTGGCCTGCTCGATGTTTGCCGCGGTCTGACCAACGGCTTCCTTGTCAATTCCCTCAACGGTTATCTCCTGACCACGAACCTTAACGGTCACACCGGGCAGTATCTTGGCCCTCCTTGGAGCCTTCTCGCCAAGAAAGTTCTCAATGACGACCTCGTCACCCTGAACTTTAACTGAGATTGGGAAGTGGCTGTAAACAACCTTAAGCTTGTAGGTGAAGCCCTCAGTGACGCCCTTAATCATGTTGGCTATGTGAGCCTTGAAGGTTCTCGCTATGGCGATGTCCTTCTTCCTTGGGAACTCCTTGTAGATAACGACCTTACCATCCTCAGTGAATATCTGAACGCCAGGGTACTTGAACTCTCTCTCAAGTTCCCCCTTCGGCCCCTTGACCTTGACGATGTTGTTCTCAACGGTGACCTCAACGCCCTCTGGAATCTCAACCTCTTCCCTTACCCACGCGTCTATCGGCATTTCTCTCACCTCAGTAGACGTAGGCTATCAGCCTTCCGCCAATGCCCTTCTCAAGGGCCTCTTTGTGAGTCATAACGCCCTGGGAGGTCGAGACTATGAGTATACCGAACTCGAAAGCCGGGAGGAACCTCTTCTCCCAGTACTCGTAGTCCTTGGCCTTAACCGGGAACCTCGGTTTGATAGCTCCGGCCTTGTTTATCTTACCTATGAGCTGAACCCTGTAGATACCAGCCCTGCCATCGTCTATGAACTCAAACTCGCCGATATAGCCGTTCTCTTGCATAACCCTCAACACTTCGCCGATTAGCTTGGAGGCGGGCTTTATGTAAACTTCTTTCTTTCCAACCCTCTCGCTGTTGGTTATGTGGGAAAGAGCGTTCGCAAGCGGGTCAAGCAGAGTCATCGCCTCTCACCTCACTCATACTTCTTGAAGCCGAGTTTTGGAGCGACCTCGCGGAAGCAGTGCCTGCAGAGCATCAGGCCGTGTATCCTGATTATCGGGCCGTACTGACCGCAGCGCATGCACCTTCTCGCTCCCTTACCAAACTTCCTCGGCTTCCTCTTGTTGTAATCAGCCTTCGCCATCTCACAATCCCTCCACGTTAACCTTGAACTCCTCAATAGCGAAGACTATACCTTCCTCCTTCGTTAGCTTGTGCCTGTTCGGTATCTTCCTCCTCTGCCTCTTCCTCTTGGCGACCCTAAAGCCGGGCCTCTCAAGGGTGACGCAGACGTCCATACCGAAGATACCAATCTCGGGGTCGTATTCAACACCCGGTATGTTAATGTGCTCCTGGATTCCAAAGCAGAAGTTTCCATGCTCGTCGAAGTTGCCGACGCTGAGCCTCCTGTCAACGGCCTCCAAAAGCCTGTCAAGCATCTTGTAGGCTTTCTTCCCACGGAGGGTAACCTTGACGGCTATCGGCTCACCGCGCCTTATTCCAAAGTCCTTGTTGGTCTGTTTGGCCCTTCTCCTTATCGGCTTCTGGCCGACCAAGTCTTGGAGCATCTTCTCGGCTTTGGTAAGCCTCTCACCGCTCTCGCCAACGCCTATGTTTATCGTAACCTTCGCAATCCTCGGCTTCCTCATCGGGTGAGCTTCCCAGTCTGCGAGGATAGCCTCCCTGTTAATCTGCATCGTCTCTCACCTCACGGAAGGGAAATCTCCGGCTTGTCCTTACCAACGACAAAGGCGTACTCCTTCAGAGTATCAAAGAGCTCGCCGTTCTCGTCCTCGATTGTAACGACGTCGGGCCAGCCCATCGGGAAGTGCCTGACTTCGACTATCTTACCCTTTCTGGCAACGTTCTTACCCTGAGTGACGAAGACGTAGGCGCCGACCTCGAAGGGCAGTATCTTAACTATCTGCCTCTCCGGAACCTTCATGATGACGGTATAAGAAGTTCTATAGGCGTCCTTCTCGGCGAGGTTAACCAGGTGGTTGCTTCCATCGTGAAGGTTGAGCTGAACCTTGGCCCCCTTAACCATTCTCTTGTTGTCAATCCTGAAGGGCTTGAGCTTCGCTTCCTCCTCGCTTATTGGGTGGAGGATGAGCTTGCCAATCCTGTTGGGCAGAACCCTGTAGTGCTCGCCGGTTTCAGGTATTGAAATTACGTCCATGATTCCAACCGGGAACTTGTAGTCCTTCCTAACGCGACCGTCAACGAGCACCTTGCCCTCGTTGAGTATCTTCCTTGCCTCCCTAGCGGTTCTCGCGTAGCCGAGGTAGTCCCTGATTATGTAAATCAGGGGTATTGAAGTCTTCATGCTGTGCGGACCTGGACTCGGGCGAACAGCCCACTTGTAGGATTTCCTGTGAATGTACCAGGCGGTCGGGGCGGCAAGCCTCTTAAGGTGCCTCTTCGGACCCTTTCTCGCCATCACTCAGCCCTCCTCTTAATTATCTTCTCTCTCCTCTCATCGTCGAGGTTGAGTTCGACAATCATAACGTTCGACGGGTGAAGCGGGTAAAACACCTCGGTTCCATCGGTCCTCTTCTGAGTGACGCCCTCAACGTGAATCCTGTACCTCTTGAGGTCAACCTCGACGACCTTTCCTTCCTTACCCTTGAAGTCGCCACGTATGACCTTAACCTTGTCACCGACCCTAATCGGAAGGTTTCTGACGCCGTACTTCTCCCTGAGTTCCTTGCTCAGGGCAGCACTCATTATCTTGCCCCTGAGGTGAAGGGGAGCGTTGTAGAGGAACTTCCTCTGCTTTCTCGGCTGCTTCATATCAAGCTTCATAACTCTCACCTCACAGCACTATACTCGCTATACTACCGAGCCTGACCCACCTCTCGGCAGCCTCTCTGGCTATGGCACCCCTGATTTCGGTTCCCCTCGGGACGCCTTCGGGGGTGACTATTGCTGCCGCGTTGTCCTCGAACTTGACACGCATTCCGTCGAGGCGCCTGTATTCTTTCCTCTGCCTGACAACAACAGCTCTAACGACCTGGTGCCTCATATCGGGCCTTCCCTTCTTAACGGTGGCAACGACCATATCACCAACGCCAGCTGAGGCAAGTCTCCTCCTTGTTCCCTTGTAACCAACGACGCCTATTATCTGAATGACCTTGGCACCGCTGTTGTCGGCGACCTTGAGGTAGGCACCAATCGGAAGGGCGCGAGTTGGCCTGACGGGGCTAATTCCTCTGGTTGCACCTGCACCCTTCTTGGCCATGGCTTCACACCCCCTCCTTCCTCTCGGCCCTCTCAAGAACCGCCACGACGACCCAGCTCTTGGTCTTGCTTATGGGCCTAGTCTCGGCTATAAGAACCTTGTCCCCGACCCTAGCGTTGATGCACTCGGGGTTGTGGGCGTGAATCTTGCTCCTCCTGAGCTCGTAACGCTCGTATTTCTTGAGGTAGTGGTAGTACTGCCTCTCCACTACCACCGTCTTCTTACCTTTATCACTGACGACTACACCCTCAAAGTATCTCCCGTGTATCTTGAGGTTCCCGTGCCAGGGGCACTTGGGGTCATTACACACCTCAGCGGGAGGCTGAACCCTCAATCCAATCTCTCTCATTTCCGCCACCTCTTCTTCAGTCTCATCTCGGGCCTTCCAATCAAATCACGACCGTTGATTCGGATTTTCTCATCACCGAGGTCGAACTCAATCTCGACCACGTCCTTTGGAACTACCCAAACCCTCTCCCCACCTATGGTGAGGGTGTTCCTCGTCTCGTCAAGGACGTAGCCCTCGATGCCGACCAGCTCTGGATGAGATGCCCTTATAATCTTTGCTTTCAGCCCTATGAGCTCGTGCCAGATTATATTTTTCCGCGTTACTCGACCTCTATGAGCTCCTCTGAAAATCCAAGGTCGGCGAGCAACTTCTTGATACGATCCCTGTGGTCGCCCTGTAGCTCTATTCTTCCCTTCTTTACGGTTCCGCCACATGCCAGCTTCGCCTTCAGTTTCTTTGCTATGTCCTCAAGGTCAAACTCTTTCTCATCTATGCCCTCGATTATGGTCTTGAGCTTTCCGTAACGGGCCCTTTCGATGTAAACCCTAATCCTCTGCTGTTCCTTTAGCACTTCTTTAAAGAGCATCTCATCCAGAGGGTTAACAATCCTCGGCACCTAACCTCACCTTTTCTCCCTAAGCTTCTCCTTTTTTATTGTAAGCAGGCGCGCGATGTCGCGCCTGAGGTTCCTAATAACCATGGGGTTCTCCAAGGAAGCCCCCATGGTGAGCACGCCACGCTCCTTGGCAAGCTCAAGGCGGAGCTCCCTAATCTTCTTGTCTATCTCTTCAATGCTCATCTCCCTAATCTCACTGGGCTTCATTGCCACTCACCTCTTCCTCGACTATCTCCTTGACCTCAATCTCATCAGGCAACCTAGCGTCGGGCGGCATTATGGCGACCTTAACACCTATGACACCGAGCTTGAGTAGGGCCTGGGCGTAGCCCTTGCTGACGAGTGTTTCTGCCGGGTTTCCAACCTTAGCAAGGTAGCCCTGATAAAACCTGACGCTTTTCGCCCTTTCTCCGGTGAGCTTTCCGCTCAGACGAATCTCGACACCTCTAGCTCCGTTCCTCATGATGGCCCTTATTGCTGAATAAGCGGCCCTCCTGAAGTGGATTCCCCTCTCAAGAGCCTGGGCAAGCCTTACCGCTTGGACCTTGGCGTTGAGGTAGGGGTTCTTGATTTCCTCGACTTCAATCTGCGGGTTCTCGAGGCCAAACTGCCTCTCAAGGATTCTTGTGAGTTCTCTAATGCGTCTTCCACCCCTTCCTATAACGTAGCCGGGGTGGGCAGCAAAGATAATGACCTTGGTTCCAAGGGGGGTCTTCTTTATGTCAAGACCACCGTATCCCCCACGCCTGAGCTCCTTCTCAAGGTACTCGTCGATGAGCATTTCCTTAACTCCTTCCTTGATGAAGTACCTCTCGATGGCCAAAGGTCTCACCTCCTAATCTCCTCGACGACTATCTCTATGTGAGTCGTTTCCTCGTTGAAGGGGGTTGCCCTTCCAAATGCCCTCGGAATGTAACCCCTAAGGACGGGTCCCCTGTGTGCTGCCGCGTGGATTATCTTGAGCCTGTCAACGTCAAGGCCCTTCTGCTCGGCGTTGTTCTTGGCGTTGAGGAGTATCTTCTTGACGGCCTTGGCGACCTTGACAGGATACCTACCTGGACCAAAGCCCTTACCCGGCTTGTGGCCCTGGCTGTCATTGTAGCGCTTCATCGGAACCGGTCTCTTCTTGGCTATGACGTCGTCGAGGTAGCGGAGAGCGTCGTTAAGCATCATACCCCTTATTTCTCTAAGGAGCTCGACGCTGTGCTTGGGTGAGATTCTAAGGTCTCTACCGCTGGCACGAGCCATCCTCTCAGGGTCAAAATTTTGGAATGAGTAGGAAAACCTGCCCCTGCTCATCTAAACCACCTCACTTGATTGCCACGAACATCGAGGACCTAGTAGCTCCGACACCCGGTGAGCCGTGCTGGACGACCTTTCTAGTCATAGCGAACTCACCGAGGTAGTGACCTATCATCTCCTCTTTAATCTGAACTGGGACGAACTCCTTGCCGTTGTAGACGTGAATTGTCATGCCGACCATCTCAGGGAGGATGACCATATCTCTGCTGTGGGTCCTTATGGGCTTGTTGTACTTGCCCTTCTTAGCAAGGCGAATCTTTCTAAGGAGCTTCTTCTGCTCCGGGGAAAGACCACGCTTAAGGCTCCTCCTCTGTCTGGCCGGGAGAAGCTTGGCGAACTCTTCAAGGGACATGTTGAGCAACTCATCAAGAGTATAACCCCTGTATCTAAACTCCTTCTTTCTCGCCATCTTCACTTCCTCCTACCGGTTCTTCTCGCGGCTATGTGACCGACTTTCCTTCCGGGCGGAGCGCGCCTCGAAACGGTTGAAGGCCTACCGATGTGGTGCTCCTTACCACCGTGGGGGTGGTTGACGGCGTTCATCTTAACGCCTCTGGGCTTCGGCCAGAACCTGTTTCTGGCCTTGGCGATGTAGTAGGCCTTACCGGCCTTGACGATTGGCTTCTCAAGCCTTCCACCGCCGGCAACGACACCTATTGTTGCCCTGCACTCGGGCTTAAACTGCTTGAGCTCACCGCTCGGGAGCTGGACGATGACCTTGTCCTTCTCCCTGCTGACGACGAGGGCGTATGTTCCTCCAGCGCGAACGTACTTTCCACCGTCGCCCGGAATTCCCTCAATGTTGTAGACGTAGGTTCCCTCCGGTATCTTAGCAAGCGGAAGGGTGTTGCCTATCGCTATAGGGGCCTCAGGCCCAATGTAGACTTCCTGTCCAACGAGAACTCCCTCAGGAGCGAGGATGAGCTTCTTGGTTCCGTCCTCGAACTTAACGCGGGCAACCGGGGCTGTTCTTCCCGGGTCATGGAGGATTTCTTCAACGACTCCCCTGAGGGTCTTCTCCTTCACAACGTTAAGAGGAACGTATTTGACGGCTCCCCTGTACCTGTGAGAGGGAGCCCTAAAGGTCGTGGTTCCCTTACCCCTTCTCTGCTGGATGAGACTCTTTCCCATATCACATCACCTCAGAACAATCCCAACCTCGCGGCCACTTCACTCGCATCGTATTCGGGCTTGAGCTTGACGTAGGCCTTCTTCTCTCCCCTCATGGTTATGAGGGTGTTGACCTTTTCGACCTTGACGTTGAACATCTCTTCCACGGCCCTCTTGATGTCGGCCTTGGTGGCTCTTCTGTCAACTATAAAGGTGAGCTTGTTCTCCCTCTCGATAAGCGAAACGGCCTTCTCGGTAACGAGTGGCCTTATGATAACCTTATAGGGGTCCATCTCTCATCACCCGTAGATTTCCCTAAGCCTCTCTATAGCACCTTTCGTCCAGATGGTAAGCCTTCCGGGGTGGGTTCCCGGGGCAAGGAGCTCAACGCCGAGGTTGTCAACGGTAACCACATCGACACCCGGGTGGTTCCTCGCTCCCTGGAAGATGCCCTCGTTCTTGGCCACGACGATGAGCGGGCCCTTGGCCTTCTTATATCTCCTGCCGCGCATCTTACCCTTTCCAGCGCGAATCTTGGTGTTCCTCTTGGCCCTCTCAATGTCGTCCCAGACGCCGAGCTTCTTGAATATCTCCCTAGTCTGAGCGGTCTTGAAGACCTTCTCGAGGTCGTCAACGACGACGAGCGGGAAGGCGGGAACGTTGTCCACAACGTGCCCCCTTGCCTTCACAAGGTCGGGGTTAGCGGTGGCAGCAATGGCGCTCATTATAGCTAACCTGCGCTCCTTCTTGTTTATGTCCTCCCAGATTATCTTCTCGACCTTCGGCGGGTGGGTCCTTCTTCCACCAACGGCGAAGGGAACGAAAGCTGCGAACCTCGGCGGGGTCTTTATCCTCTCGACCCTCGCCATCCCGTGGCCCTTTCCGATGTTCTCGGTAACGCGCCTCTTACCGGCCTGCGGGTCCCTTCCCTGGGGCTGTATCCTGTGGGTCCAGGAAGCGATGACAGCTCTCCTGATGAGGTCGGGCCTGAAGGGTGTACTAAATACCTTGGGAAGCTCTATCTCCTCAACGGGCTCGCCTTCGAGGTTGAAGACCTTAACCTTCATTTATCTCACCTCACTGCTTGGACTCCCTACTGACGTAGGTTATCTGCGGCCTCTCAACGGGTGGCTTCTTCTTGGGCGGCCTTATGGCGGGCCTAACTCTAATTATCCTCTTGAAGGAACCAGGAACGCTACCCTCAATCATGAGGAAGTCGCTTCTTATGATGCCATAGTGCGGGAAGCCGCCCTTGGGGGTTATCTCAATCTCGTTGCCGTTAAGCTCAAGCTTCCCATTCTCGCCTATCGCAATAAGCCTCTTGTTGAACTCGGTCCTGTGGTGGAAACCCATCTGACCGGCCTGCGGAACTGTCCACATAACACGAGCGGGGTGCCACGGACCGAGGTTACCGATGTGTCTGCCCTTTCCAGCACGCTGGGCCTTATGGAACTGAACCTTAACTCCCCATCTCTTAACGGGGCCCTGGGTTCCCTTGCCCTTGGTTACGGCTATAACGTCGAGAAGCTCTCCCTCGTGAAGAACTTCGCTTGCCCTTATTTCCTTTCCTATCTTCTCCTTGGCGTAGGCGAACTTGGCCTTGACGTCGTCACCACCGATGGCGTACTCCATGACTTCCGGCTTCTTCTTGAGCTTGATGAGCCAGGGCTGGGTGTGGACGAGAAGTCTGATATCAACTATCTCGCCGTCGTTAACGAGGTCCTCAAGCTGACCAAGCTTGGCCTTGAAAGCTTCCTCGTCGTAGTTCTTCGGCAGGGTCTTTATGCGCCTCTTGACGTTGTCGTTGAGCTCGTGGAACCAGACCTCTGTGGCAGTTTCAAGTCCGAGGTAGCCCTGCTTGTAGGCCCTTATTCCATAAACGAAGAGCGGCGGAACCTCGACTATTGTCACCGGAACGAATATCTCCTTGCCCTTGGTAAGTCCAGGACTGTCGTCTATCATGAGGATGTGGGTCATTCCGGCCTTGTAGCCAGCAAATCCCAGCATCCTAACTTCACTGTCCTTTGGCCATCTCTTGATTCTCGGAACTACACTTTTAGCCCTCTTCCTCGGGCTGAAGGCGAGTGAACCTCTCCTTGGTCTGTGAACCTTTCCCATCTCAATCCCTCCTCATGAGATTGAACACCGCCAGCGTGGCTAACAAAGCTTCCTCGGTGCGGACGGTTTTAGTTCTCTGATTTGGAATCGTGTTGAGCACGAAATCAAACTCGTACTCGCCGCCGAGGAGCTCCATAACTCCCTTCCTCGGCGAACCGAAGACGATACCAACATCCCCCTCAAGGGGGGGAAGACGAACCTTTCTCACGTCGCGACCTTTCCGAGAGGTCGCGATTGCCAAATCCAGCCGAGCCTTTTTAAGTGTTTTCGCCAGGGGCTTGCCGCTCAGGTGGACTCTGTAACCCCAATATTCCACTGGCTTCGCTGGTACGACCTTCAAAGGTCGTGTTGAGACGATTCTGAACGTCGTCCTGCCTTCAACGTCCCCCTCTACGATTGCCAGCTCGTCGAGGCCGATGTCCGCGTAAACCAGCTTCCCCCTTCGAAAGGCGTAACCCTCCCGTATTTCGCCGACCTTCGGTTTTCCCTTGAGCTTGTGGTGGGGCGTTCTAAGGGGCGGAACAACGCCGATGTACTTCAACTCGGGCATTAGGGGGAACAGCCTCTTCCTGAGGTACTGCGGGGTTTCCATGTACTCGAGGACGGTTTTTATGAACTTCCCGTCCCTTCCGCCAGCTTTGTAAATCCAGATGTGCTCAACGCCAAATATTGCACAGGCCCTTGCAACCTGCCCAACTTTGTACGTTCGGATTTTTGGGTCGTCGGTTTCTTCAAGCAGGGAATCGGGAATGAAGACGTGCCAAGCCATTTTCCCTCATCCTGTCCCTACTGTCTCCCCTAAGCTGAAGGGAGCTTATGAGGACTATTTAAAAGACTTTCGAACCCTGCAACCCATTTTTGATCCGGAAAGTATGAAACTTTTTTGCAAAGGGAACTTCGCCCTCGCGAAGTTTGATTAAGGTCAGTAGCTCATCGCTGAACTTTCAGAGCTATGAGTGTGATCCTTTTTCAAACGCCCATTCCAAAAACGGAATTCAACTCGACGGACAGGGAGATTATTAGGAGTTCCTGCCCATTGACGCCCTTCGGGCATCGATTTAAAGTGAACTCACTCTTAGCGACTTGTTTTTGTAGGTTCCACAGAATTAAAAGTGTCAGTAGCTAGATCACCAGCCCAGATTAGCTTCACCAAAGTTCGTGATCCCCAATGGAGGCTCTACTCCGGGGGATTTCAAGTGAATTCATGGCATTAACGAGGGATTCACTCGATGGGCTCCCATTGAGAGAGGGTTAACTTTTACCGTGTTCCGGAGGAGCACTAAAAAGGCGGACCCACCTGAAAAACGCTCTTGATAAAGAATCCATCCCCAAAAGGCAACTTTAACGAGAAATCCCACCAAGATTGCCATTTTAAACCAGAATCATGAACCTTGATCAAACTTCGCGCAGGCGAAGTTTGTAACTGGTGGGCCCGCGGGGCTTCGAACCCCGGACCTCCGCCTCGTGAGGGCGGCGTCATAACCAGACTAGACCACGGGCCCGCCCGGAGTATGGGAGGCAAACAAAAATATAAAGCTTTCGCTAAACTTCCTCCAGAATCTCCTCCGGGGCGTT
>NZ_WAKV01000021.1 GCF_015523185.1 Thermococcus sp. | reverse complement strand
TATATTAACAATAATCCACAAAGAAGTGCGATTCATTACATTTCTGACTCCAGTAATTGCAATGCTAAATGCAGAAGGTGTGTGCATTATATCTAAAACAATCTTATCTCATAGGTTCATTTCAAAAAAGAGTTTTAGAATATTTGGGACAATAAGCATGATTGTATTGTTAGCCCTTTCAAGCATAAGCTATTACGAAAATGCCATTAAATATAACTCAAAATATTACTATGCAGGTTCAAGCCAGGCAAAAGTACTTAATGAACTTAATAAGATAATTCCAAAGGCAAAAACAGTATCTATTTTAGTGTCCCCAAATCTTTATCCCTATGCCGGGCTTTTCATTCACCATGCAGAAGTTTACCAAATGAGCTCGTATGATATAAACTGGCTGGGTCATGGGCTAAGTGAAAAACAACCCCCCAATGTCTCCAAAATGATTACTACAGGATATTTCGATTATGTGGTTTACTGCAGATTTCCACACATATCAACTTGGACAAATACAATAGATCAGACCCACATGTACAAACCTGTAGCAGGGATATTCAACAAACGATGCTGGATATTACAAAGAAACACTTACCCAATTCGGAGTACGGAAATAAATAAAAAATCCTTTAACAAAACAAAATCATTATAAAGCCACAATGAACATAACGAATAACAAGGTAATGTAAAATACAAGGCACGATACCTTCTTGGAGGTAATTATGTGCCCAAGATTATAAAAATACTAAATTACAATAACAAAATAATAATAGATCCAATGATGGCAATCCAAGGATATATACTATTTGGGATGAACTCCCAAACTTGAATATTTGTGGAAAATATCCGTCCAATACTATTGCTAACACTGGCAATATACAAGCTTTCCGAATATCTTGGGAAAAAGTATCAGTAATAGCAATTTTCATAAACTCTCACATCCCCCATAATCCTTAATCAGGCTACCATTTTCATGCTGGGCATACCTCTAACGTCTATATAGCTATGGAGTGGTACTTGCTACTGAGATCCAATGGCTTTGAGAATACCAAATACACAATCCTGAGTGGATTATTTTTTGGATTTTATCTTTATTATTACGAACTAATGATAGCTTTTCAAGTAGAATGTCATCTTGGAAATGTTAATATGAAACCAAACCAACAATGTGATAAAGAACTTGACGATATTCATACTCTCCGAGATAATAATTGCTGATTGGTAGTATATTCTCAATTTTGTCTACGCGTTATTCACATTAACAAGAAATAAAGATCCTAGATTTATGATGCTAATTATACCATTTTTAGGAATAGCTATAGAAGAGATTATATAATTACTTAAAGAGCTTTGAGAATAGGAAAAACCATTACAAATAATTTTCATCGTTATCTTGCTCTTTGGAGGCTTTCTTAATATAGCAACTTTTACAAAGGCGATCCCACAGATTAAGATTGCTAAGAATCCAAACATTATCAGTGTATCAGGAGGGAGCGTTTATCTATCTGGATATTATTAATCATCCAACCTTAACACAACCAAAGAAGAGTGGCACATAAAGGGGGTAGTCTCAATATTAAAAGAAGATAACAGAAGCCACATCCTAGTATACGTCTTATCTAACAACCTCGTTTTAACATATCCCCTTAGATACAGGACTATAAATGGAAAAAGACAGTAACAGTAATTAGGCCAAACGTGTACCAACTGATACTAGGACTGTTCTCCGCAGACTATATACTCTATACCAAAAGCGAAAAATACTCAGCACATTGGGAAATCAATACTCCAGATTGGCTTGGGGATATTTGTAGACTACAATAACATCACTAAAACATTTGTTCCCGTTGAAAAATTCCAGTTTCCCGATGGTACAATGGGAGTGCTATATAAGCGTCTACCAAGATTCCTATCCCGCCCAACGTTAAGACAAAAGAAATGAGCGTAACATGCCAAAGGTCAAATCTAACTTGAACCGTATGTATAATATGAGAATTTACATGATAGACTACCACCGGAGATCACTTAGGAAAATAAACAAAAACTACCATATATTTGTTCAAACTCAATTCCAATTAGATCACAGACCCTGCGCTGGTTTATGTCCAACGTCAACTTGGACTTCTAGAGTGATATAATAGATATGTACTACTTCCAATTCTTACTAATTGAAAATAACGCAACTACGAACAGTAACTACAGACTACAGATAGCTAGTCCTTTTACCTTTATTAACAAAAAATATATAAAGCCATAGTTCAACTTCTACATGATTACTCATGGAGGTAGACATTATGAAAAGAACAACTAAAGTTGTGCTGGCATTGATTCTCGTGGTTACAGCGGGGATTTCGAAAGCCATATTCACCGACACGGCAATCTCAAGGGGAAACTCAATAGAGACCGCCGAATTTGACATAGCCATCAGCAAGGACGGAAAGCGATTCTACAACGAACTGAAGCTTTTTGAGATGAGCAACTTTCTGCCTGGGGAAACCAGAAAATCCGAATTCCAAATCAAGAACCGGGGAACTGTTGAAGTTAAGAAGCTCACGATAACGTTCAAAGTCAGGAACTACGAGGTAAGAATGTCCCCATCAGAAAAAGCCGTGGATTCAACACCCGAAACTGGAGAACTCGGAAAGTGGCTGGTTCTAAAGGCCATACGTATAGGAGGGAATAACATCACCATCAACCAAACGCTCAACACCCTCAACGGAAAGACGATAACACTACCCGTAAAGCTTAATCCGGGAGAAACAGCCAAGGTCGAGATGATGTTTGAACTTCCAGAGGATGCAGGTAACGAGTGCCAAACGGATGGAATAGACGTAACTCTAAGGCTCGACGCGAGCCAGTGAGCTTTTATATTCCTCCCACTTTTTATTCCTCGGTGAGAACATGATTGGGATTATCTTCGACATGGACGGCGTCATCTACCGGGGGAACAGGCCCGTTGAAGGCGCGAGGGAAGTTGTGGAATACCTGAAGGAAAAGGGAATCCCCTTCCTGTTCCTCACGAACAACTCGACAAAGACACCGAGGATGTATAAAGAAAAGTTGCTCTCAATGGGCATAGATGTTCCGGCTGAGAGGATAATAACCTCGGGTTTAGCCACGAGACTCTACATGGAAAGGCATATGGAACCCGGGAGAATCTTCGTCATCGGTGGTAAGGGCCTCCACGAGGAGATGGAAAAGCTAAACTGGGGGACGGTAAGCCTTGAAGACTGCAGGGAAGGAAAATGGCGGGATATCAGACACGTTGTGGTCGGCCTCGACCCGGGTTTGACCTATGAGAAGCTAAAGTACGGAACTCTAGCGATAAGAAACGGGGCGAGCTTTATAGGAACCAATCCCGACACCACTTACCCAGCTGAGGAAGGCCTCTACCCCGGAGCGGGGGCGATAATAGCCTCACTGAAGGCCTCGACCGAAAGGGACCCTCTCATCATCGGAAAGCCAAACGAACCCGTTTACGAGATTGCAAGGGAGAAAATGGGAAGCGTTGATGAAATCTGGATGGTCGGTGACAGGCTGGACACTGATATAGCCTTCGCCAAGCGCTTTGGAATGAAGGCGGTAATGGTTCTGACAGGAGTCAGCACTCTGGAGGACGTTAAGGATAGCCCCTTTAAACCCGATTTAATCCTCCCGAGCGTGAAGGAGCTCCTCAACTACCTGAGGGTTGTGAAATGAATGCCAAAGAGCTCATCGAAAAGCTAATCTGGCAGGAGAACGAGCTCTACAACCTCTATAAGCTCGGTGAAACTTTCGCCCTCTTCGAGAGGCCCGAGTTGAGGGACGTTTTTTCTTTGATAGCGGAAGAAGAATTGAGGCACAAAGAGACCCTGAAGGGCCTACTAAAGGAGGGAACACTGGAGAGGTTAATCGTTGACTACATGGACGAGCTCTCCCTCGAACCCGTTCTCAGCGATAAGAGAGCACAGCCGGAAAGCATTGAAGAACTCGTTGTAGAGGCCGTGTTAAGGGAGAAACACGCCTATGAGATGTACTCCAAACTTGCGGAGCTTTTGGAAAGCCCCTTTAACGACCTTTTCATGCACATCGCGAGGGAGGAACTGACTCACGCGTACAGGTTGAAGCTGATATACGAATCCCTCTAAACCATCCACTCCCTTTTCTACCCCTTTCCCCACCATACAAGAGGGTAAATCAGAATTCGTCATGATGGCAATGAAACTGGGAGTAAGGTATATTAGGGTGCCCGATGAGAGTGGCCGTGCTGATAATTTTACCAATTAACAAAATTATGTACAACTGTGTATCAGGGGTGTTTATATGCCTGTTGAAAAAGTGATGAAAAGAGACGGTAGAATTGTGCCTTTTGATAGGGAGCGTATAAAATGGGCCATACAAAGGGCAATGCTCGAAGTTGGAATCCACGACGAGAAGCTCCTCAACAGAGTCGTCAGAAGAGTCGTTAGGAGAATAAACGAGCTCTACGATGGCCAAATCCCGAACATAGAGAACATTCAGGATATTGTTGAACTCGAACTGATGAGAGCTGGCCTTTTTGACGTCGCCAAGGCCTACATTCTTTACCGCAAGAAGAAGGCCGAAATCAGGGAGGAGAAGAAGAAAATCCTCAACAAGGACAGGCTCGATGAAATCGACAAGCGCTTCTCGCTAAACGCCCTCCGCGTTTTAGCTTCACGCTACCTCATAAGAAACGAAAAGGGCGAAATAATTGAGAGTCCAAAGGAGCTCTTTGAAAGGGTAGCGACCTTGGCAGTAATCCCTGATTTACTCTACGACGAGAGGGTTTTTGACAGGGACGGCAATCATGAACAGAACCTGAGCAGGGTCAAATACTACCTCGAGCAATTTGAAGAGTTCGACGGGAAGTACTCAATCGGCCGTTTCAAGCTCAACAAGTACCACTTTGAGAGAATGGTGAACCTCTACCGCGAGCTGGCAGAGAAGGGCAAGATGAAGGTCTCAATAGACGAGTTCTTGGGCATGCTCGAAAACGGGGCCTTCGACGACTACGAGAGCGAGATAGAAGAGTACTTCAGGCTGATGGCAGGGCAGGTGTTCATGCCCAACACTCCTGCACTCATCAACTCCGGAAGGCCATTGGGGATGCTCTCAGCGTGTTTCGTTGTGCCGATAGAAGACGATATGGAGAGCATAATGAAAGCGGCGCATGATGTAGCCATGATACAAAAAAGCGGAGGAGGCACGGGGCTCAATTTCTCAAAACTCCGTCCTGAGGGCGATTTTGTCGGCTCAACGGCCGGCGCGGCGAGTGGACCCGTCAGTTTTATGCACCTCATAGATGCCGTCAGCGACGTCATAAAACAGGGTGGCGTGAGAAGAGGAGCAAACATGGGAATCCTTGAGGTCTGGCATCCGGACATAGAGAAGTTCATACATGCAAAGGAGAGAAACACCGGAACCAACGTGCTGAGCAACTTCAACATAAGCGTCGGCATCTGGGAGGACTTCTGGGATGCCTTGAAGGAAGGCAAGCGCTATCCCCTAGTTAACCCAAGGACCGGCGAGAAGGTCAAGGAGATAGACCCCAAGAGCCTTTTCGAAGAGTTAGCGTTCATGGCCTGGAGCAAAGCGGACCCCGGAGTTATATTCTTCGATGTCATCAACAGGAGGAACGTTCTAGCCGATGCCAAAGGAGAACCGATAAGGGCCACCAACCCCTGTGTTGTGGGAGAAACCAGGGTTTTGACCCCGGAGGGATACATCAAAGCTGAAGAGTTATTCACGCTTTCAAAGGAACGCGGAAAGAAAGAAGCAGTGGCAGTTGAGGGAATTACAGAAGGAGGAGAACCGTATGCATATTCCATTGAAGTCTTACTCCCCGGAGAGGAGGAAATAAAGTATGAGACTGTCCATGGAAACACCGTTGAGGTTGCAGACCCCGTTTCAGTCCCGGCCTACGTCTGGAAGGTTGGCCTGAAGGAAGTAGCCCGCGTGAGAACAAAGGAAGGATACGAGATAACCGCAACGCTCGACCACAGGCTAATGACTCCAGACGGATGGAAAGAGGTAAAAGACCTGAAGCCGGGAGACAAGATAATCCTACCAAGGTTCGAGATCGAAGACGAATTTGGTAGTGAAAGCATCGGGAAGGACTTAGCTTTTGTTCTTGGGTGGTTCATCGGAGATGGATACCTCAATTTGAACGACAAGAGAGCCTGGTTCTACTTCAACGCAGAGAAGGAAGAGGAGATAGCATGGAAGATCAGGGAGATACTCGCAAAGCATTTCGGAATTAAAGCCGAACCCCACCGCTATGGCAACCAGATAAAGCTCGGCGTCCGCGGGGAGGCTTACAGGTGGCTTGAGAGCCTCGTAAAGAGCAACGAAAAGAGAGTCCCCGAGATAGTTTACAGGCTCAAGCCGAAGGAGATAGCGGCTTTCCTCCGCGGTCTCTTCAGCGCCGATGGCTACGTGGACAATGACAAGGCCATAAGACTTACCTCAAAGAACCGGGAGTTACTGAGGGAGATCCAAGACCTACTACTGCTATTCGGCATACTGTCAAAGCTCTACGACAGACCGTACCCAAGCGAGTTCAAATACACAACCAAAGAAGGAGAGGAAAGGACATACCACAGTGAAGGCTACTATGAACTGGTCATTGCAAACTTCAGCAGAAAAATATTCGCGGAGAAAATAGGATTTGAAGGATACAAAATGGAAAAGCTTAGCCTGAAGAAGACGAAAGTAGATGAACCCATTGTTACAGTTGAGAGTGTTGAAAACGTCGGAAAAAGACTCGTCTACGATTTCACGGTACCTGAGCACCACTCCTACATAAGCAACGGCTTCCTAAGCCACAACTGCGGAGAAGAGCCCCTCTACGAGTACGAATCCTGTAATCTGGCGAGCATAAACCTTGCAAAGTTCGTGAAGTATGACGATGAGGGCAAACCCTACTTTGACTGGGATGAATACGCCTACGTTATTCAAAAGGTCGCCAAGTACCTCGACAACGCTATCGACGTCAACCGCTTCCCGCTCCCTGAAATAGACCACAACACCAAGCTCACGAGGAGAATAGGCGTCGGAATGATGGGCCTTGCCGATGCGCTCTTCAAGCTTGGTATTCCTTACAACAGCGAGGAAGGCTTCGCCTTCATGAGGAAGGCCACCGAGTACCTGACGTTCTACGCCTACAAGTACAGCGTTGAGGCCTCAAAGAAGCGCGGACCCTTCCCGCTCTACGAGAAGAGTAAATACAAGGACGGTGAGCTACCGGTTGAGGGCTTCTACCACAGAGAGATATGGAACCTGCCCTGGGACGAGCTCGTCGGGGAAATCAAGGAGTACGGGGTTAGAAACGGTATGGTGACCACCTGCCCGCCGACCGGCTCTGTCTCGATGATAGCCGACACCTCCAGCGGAATCGAGCCGATATTTGCCCTTGTTTACAAGAAGAGTGTCACAGTTGGGGAGTTCTACTACGTTGACCTGATTTTTGAAGCCGAACTTAAGAAGCGTGGCCTTTGGAACGAGCAACTCCTAAAGAAGATAAGCGACAACTACGGCTCAATACAGGGTCTTGAGGAGGTTCCGGAGGACCTCCAGAAGGTCTTTGTCACCTCAATGGACGTCCATTGGCTCGACCATATATTAGCTCAGGCGAACATACAGCTCTGGCTCACCGACAGCGCGAGCAAGACCATCAACATGCCGAACGACGCAACGGTGGAAGACGTTAAAGCGGCGTACCTTCTCGCCTACAAGCTCGGCTGTAAGGGAATAACAGTCTACCGCGACGGTTCGCTCTCGGTTCAGGT
Organism: Thermococcus sp.; assembly: GCF_015523185.1. Classification (NCBI taxonomy): domain Archaea; kingdom Methanobacteriati; phylum Methanobacteriota; class Thermococci; order Thermococcales; family Thermococcaceae; genus Thermococcus; species Thermococcus sp. The sequence goes on along the minus strand of NZ_WAKV01000021.1, from coordinate 940 downwards.
CTACAGCGTCGAGGGCGAGAAGAAGAAGCGTGTTCCGGCGAAGCCGAGCAAATACGCTATCGAGAAACTCAAGGCAGTTGTTGAGGCCGAACCCTGGCTGGCCAAGTTCATCAACGTTGAGGCGATACTCAACGGCACCAACGGGAAGGAGAAGAAGCCCGAGCTTAGCTTTTCAATAAGCAAGCCGGCCGTCTCGAAGTCCAAGGTGGAGAGTGCTCCAGCAAAGAAGCCGGAAATCTCGGAGGAGAAGATTAAGGAGCTCCTCGGCGTTGCCTACTGTCCGGTCTGCTACGAGAAAGATGGAGAGCTCATCGAGCTTAGGATGGAGAGCGGCTGCGCCACCTGTCCGCGCTGCGGCTGGAGCAAGTGCGTCATAAGCTGAGCCTTTCCTCTCTCCGTTTTTCTGAATTAACATTTTTCTGTCAAGACATTCTTTTTAAGGCCTTCATTTTAACTTCCCTCAACTCACCAAAGCTTAAGTTTCCCACTGAAAAACTCACGCTATTCGGAGGTGTTGGGATGGACAAGGTTTACCTGACCTGGTGGCAGATTGACAGGGCAGTGTTTGCGCTCGCCGAGGAGCTAAGAAAGCACTACATGCCGGATGTAATAGTCGGGATAGCGAGAGGTGGTTTAATCCCGGCCGTCAGGCTGAGCCATGTTCTTGGAGATGTCGAGCTCAAGGTCATTGACGTCAAGTTCTACAAGGGAATTGACGAGAGAATGGAGAAGCCCGTTGTAACGATTCCCCTTCACGGCTCGCTGGAGGGGAAGAAGGTGGTCATAGTCGACGACGTCAGCGATACAGGGAAGACCCTTGAGGTCGTCATTGATGAGGTCAAGAAAGCCGGGGCTAAAGAGGTCAAGGTCGCCTGCCTCAGCATGAAGCCCTGGACGAAGGTCGTACCGGACTTCTACGTTTTCCGCACAGACAAGTGGG
>NZ_WAKV01000020.1 GCF_015523185.1 Thermococcus sp. | reverse complement strand
GGGCGAACCAGTCTATGAACCTCGTGACGGGATACGTCACGTTCAGGGCTCCAAGGAGGATTAAGCCCCAGGGAAACAGAACCTCTGGCGTTCCGCGGGAGATTACGTACTTGTCGAGAATGCAGCCAAGATATATAAGCGCACCCCCGAGAACAAGAGAGGGTAGCAAGGCCCTCTCTGTTGGGCTCTTAAAAACGTCCGTTGCAAGGAGAAAGAGCCAGATGTACGACATAATTGTCAGTGCTGAAAGATAAATCGTGTGCTTAAACTCGGTCCTTCCGTACTTCAGGTGAAACGCACCCCAAATTATCAGGATTCCAAAAAAGAAATTCGGAATCCTAGCGGCTATAGCGTAGGCCTGTGGGTTTATGTGAATCCCAAGGGGATTGAGAATGTAATCTTCCATATCCAGAGCGTCTATGAGGGAGGCCGTACTTATCAGGACCCACCCCTTATCCCTCGTCTCATAAGCCTTGTAAGTTACCGCTATGAAGAGAGCCCACCTTGAGATGAAATTAAGGTAGGGGATAAGGTCGCTTCCGGGAATGCTCATCTTTCCATCACCAACTTCTCCTGCCTCACCACCACGAGGCTCTTCGGCGGAACGTTGCGGTCAACGATAACACCTGGCCCTATAAAAGAGTTGCTCCCTATCTTTCTGCCCGGATAGATGCTGACGTTGATACCAACCTTTACGTTGTGGCCAATTATTGCTCCCAGCTTGTGTCTACCACTGTCTTCGAGCTTGCCCTTGATTTCAACCTTGATGTTGCCCCTGTCGTGCCTTAGATTGGCTGTTATCGTCCCAGCTCCTAAGTTAGTGTTCTCGCCGATTATCGAGTCACCCACGTAGTTAAGATGGGGAGCATTTGAGTTGTCCATTATGATGGAGTTCTTGACTTCCACGGCGTTGCCTATGTGACAGTTATTGCCTATGCTCGTGTAGGGCCTTATGAAACAGTTCGGGCCTATTCTGGAGTTCCTGCCAATCTTCACGGGGCCGATTATATAAGACCCGCTCCTCACGACGGTTCCCTCTCCGATTTCAACGGGCGGGACTATTGTTGCCCCCTCCTCGACGGTTCCCCTAATCTCGTGCCTCAGTTTGTTCTTCAGGATGTATTCGTTGAGTTCCAAAAGGTTCCAGGGCCTTCCGATGTCGTTCCAGTAGCCATCGTAGGGAACGGCAACGACGTTAAGTCCCGCGTCAATCATGAGGTTTATCGTGTCGGTTATCTCGTACTCCCCGCGTTCGCTGAGCTTGGTCTTCGCTATGAACTCAAAGACGCTTGAGCGGAAGGCGTAGATTCCAAGGTTAGCGTAACCGGGAACCTTCCCGGGCTTTTCGGCGATTCTAACCACTCTCAATCCGTCTAGCTCAACCTTCCCAAAGTGGCTTAAATCGTCGAAGTGCTTGACGACCATGGCAACGTGGGCCTTTTCCCTCCTGAATGCAGATACCAGCTCTCTTATGGCGTTTTCCTCGAAGTATATGTCCCCGTTGGCAACAATGAATTCCTCCTCAACGCTCTCCCTGGCGCTCTCTATGGCCTTGGCCGTTCCCTCACCGGGCAACTGCTCAACGTAGGTTATCGGCTTGCCACCGAACTCATCGCCGAGAACTTCGATTAGCTTTTCCTTATGATAGCGCACGATAACAACGAACTCATCCACAAAGGGATACAGGTTTTCAAGGACATACTCGATAATCGCCCTGTTGGCCACCTTGAGGATTACCTTCGGCCGGTCGTCGGTTAAAGGCCTCAACCTTTCTCCCTTTCCTGCGGCGAGTATGACCCCTTTCACATCATCACCTCCAGAGCGTAGGCAATTGCAATCAGACCGAACGCAATCAAAAACGGCTTTTCCCACCTTTCAGCGAGTTTTTCGAGGAGTGGAATCAAGAGTAGAGTTGTCAAGAACGCGGAGAGAAAGGCAAGGAAGGGAATCCATGCGGAACCGCTGGACTCCCAGTTTCCAAGCTGAAGGAGTCTAAGGACGAAATATGCTGGAGAGATTAGAAATCCCCATTCAAGGGCCTTTCTACCGCTGTGACCTGGTAAGAGGAGGCCGAGGGTAACTATGCCCGTTCTCGTGACCCCTTCAAGGAGGGCGAACCCCTGGAGGACTCCTCCCGAGAGGGCATCCAGGATACTCGGTTGCTCGGGCAGTTTTTTGTCGAGTTCCTTCAGCGGGTTCTTCTTCGGGGTGTTCAACGCCAGAAGAACGATGAGCATTCCTATGAGGATGTTGACGATTGCCGATTCCTTTCCAGTTATTCCGATGGGGCATTCCAGAAGGGGAAAGCCGATGAGGACCGTAAACAGGGTCGCAAAGAAGAGGTACTTGAGCTCTGCTTCGTAAGTCCCCCTCATGGCTTTGAGGGAGAGCGTCGAAAACCTTTCCCTGTAATGGAACATAACCGCAAAGGTTACCCCAAGGTAAGCAGGGACTAGGAACGAGTGGTAGCTCCTCACGAGGGACGAAACCCACTCCCCTTCTGGGTTCATGGGTAGCCAAGATGCCAGCGCAAAGAGAATTCCTGAGAGGAGTGCTTCAATGGGGGTACTCATCTCTACCACAGCTGGATTTAAAACGGGGGGAACATAAACTTTTCGCGGTGGTACGTATGAAGGTCACGGTTCTCTATGAAAACCACGCGGGCTTTAGGAAAGGCCTCCTTGGCGGTCACGGCTTCTCGGCCTTGGTGGAGCACAAGAAATTAAGGGTTCTCGTCGACACCGGAACCGATGGGGATGTCCTCATCAACAACATGAAGGCCCTTGGTGTTGAACCCGACTCGATAGACTACCTCTTCATCACCCACGGCCACTACGACCACACCGGTGGAATGAAGGCCCTCCTTCAGGCCCGCTCGAAGCCCCTGGAGGTTATCGCCCACCCGGGAATATTCCAGCACAGGGTTGTACTCAAACCTAGGAGGAGAGAAATAGGGATTCCGTTCACGAGGAAAGAGCTCGAAGAACTTGGAGCGGAGTTCATTCTCAGCGAGAAGCCCTTTGAGTTCGCCGATGGTTTCATCAGCTCCGGGGAGATAGAGAGAATAACCTGGGACAGGGCGGTTGGCTATTTCCCCGACGGAAGGAAGGACCCCGTTAAAGACGATATGGCACTCATACTTGACCTCGGCGATTCGACTGCTGTTATAACCGGTTGCGGTCATTCTGGGGTTGTGAACATAGTCAGACACGCGGAGAAGGTTGGCGGAAAGCCCGTCATGGCACTCATAGGTGGGCTCCACCTGATTGGTGCCAGTGAAGGGCTCCTTGAAGACGTTGTGAATAACGTCAGGGCTGGGCTCTACGCCGGACACTGCACGGGTCTTGGAGCCTTTGCTTACCTCAAGTGTCGGCTCGGCGAGGGAGTTGAGCCCCTTCACGTGGGCAGGGTTATTGAGCTCTAGCGATACATTTTTATATTTTCGCACCAATTTGGTTCTTAGAACACACCAAAGGAGGGTGAAAATATGGGACTTGGTGCGATTGTTGACAAACTTAACAGGTACGAGGGGCTCTTTGAGAAGCTCGGCCTTCTCACGGTGGTGGTCTTCTTCCTGATGGTGATAGCTGGCTTTACGGATTCCTCCCACGTAGGTAAGCTGATGAGCCTCGTACTGCTCTTCCTCGTTGCCTTGGCATCGCTTATTGGGGTTATCATATACCGCTCCCTCGATTGAATACCTTTTTAAAGTCCCCTCCCCAACCTTTTCTCCGCGAGATTGGGGAGGGGTGAGGATGAAGAATCCTTTCGAAAAGATGCCAACGGTTCTTACCGCTGATGAGCTCATCGACAAGGCCTTTCGAAGGGCCGAAAGGGCGGCTTCAGCCTACAATCCCCCAGGAGGGAAGGTCGCCAAGGCCCGTCAGAGGGAAGAACTCCGCGTCAGGACGGTTTCAAACGTCGTGAGGGACAACCTGAGGAAGATACTCGACAGAACGCCGGGAGTTTCGACCCTTCCGGAGTTCTACAAGGAACTGGTTGATACCCTCGTTGACAGGGACCAGTTCCACCGCTCTTTGGCTAGGGTGAACTGGGCCATAAAAACCATCAGAAACCTTGAGCAACGCTACGTCGAGAAGATAAGGTTTGAGAGAGACCCAAGGGAAATAGCAAAACTCAGAAGGGCCTTTTACGGTCGAGTTGCGGATATACTCCACGATATTGACGACGACCTCAGATACCTCAACCAGGCTAGGAACGTTCTCAAGGAGTTGCCGGTCGTTGATTTGGAGCTTCCAACGGTGGTCATAGCAGGCCACCCCAACGTCGGGAAGAGCACGTTGCTGAGGGCATTAACCAACGCGAAGCCGGAGGTGGCTAGCTACCCCTTCACAACGAAGGGCATAAACGTCGGCCAGTTCGAGGAGCACTACCTCCGCTACCAGGTCATAGACACGCCGGGTTTACTTGACAGGCCCCTAAGCGAGAGAAACGAGGTTGAGAAGCAGGCGATTCTGGCCCTGAAACACTTGGCCGATGTCATCGTTTATATATTCGACCCGAGCGAGTACTGCGGTTTCCCAATTGAAGAACAGATGCACCTCTTTGAGGAGATACTCGAAGAATTTGGGGAATTCCCCTTCATAGTGGCAATCAACAAGGTGGACGTAGCTGAGGAGGAAAAGGTCAAAAAAGTCGAGGAGTTCGTCAAAGCAAAGGGCCTTGAGCCGGTTAAAATCTCGGCCATAACCGGGGAGGGCCTTGAAGAACTGAAGAAGAGGGTTATAGCGATAGTAGAGCCGAAGGCCAAAGAACTTGCGAGGAAAATCATGGAAAAGGAATTCTCGAAGTTTAGAGAGTAGCCAAGACTTTGCTTTTTTGCATTACTACCACCCTTGCATTTATCTAATAAAACCCAATAGTGCCTTATAACGCGAGTCCCAGAAAGAGACGTTAAAAGGTATGAAAAAATCAGGCGTTCTCCTCCTTAAGGAGAACGGCGTTAACGACACCGTCCTGACCAGGCCTGCTGGTGACGATTGCCTTTCCGAGCTCGGTCTCTATTATGGCCCCTTTGGTGATTATGTTTCTCCTCGCGTACTGCCTGTTGGCCGGGTTCTCGACGACGTTGAGTATCTTGACCTTCTTGCCCTTTCCACCGTCGAAGACGTTGGCGTAGAGGGCCTCGACGAGGCGGACTTTTCTGTTTCCGCCGTAGGTTCTGATTATCTTCCTCCTCTCCCTTTCCTCGGCAACCTTGGTGTTCGCGGGCTCCCTTCCGAGCTCCCTCTTCCTCTTCTTCCTCGCGAGGACAATCCTTCCACCTGAGGGTTTCTTAAGTGACCTTCCCTGCCAGATAGCCATTTATCTCACCTCGATTAGCCTGATGAACCCATCGCCACTTTGGGGGGTTTGTTTATAAGCTTTTCTTAGGGGAATTCTTTTAAGCGCCTTCTTCATTACTAATTGAGGTGGTGTCAATGGGTGCGCTTGATGCCTTCTCAAAGGCCTTCTCCTTGGTAGTAGAGAACAAGGGCGTGTACCTTCTTATCCTATCGGCACTCTTGGTTGTTTCGGTTGTTCAACTGATTTTCCCGGTCAACCACCCATCGAGCGTTGCAAGAACGCATGTGTTAGGCAACGTCATCTTTGAGAACTACGGGGCGGTATCAGAGAAGGACTTCATCAATTCCCTTGAGATATCCTTCACTAAGTTACTGGTCTTTGTGATTGTCCTTTCATTCGTTGAATACACCGCGGTCAAGGCATACTGGCTCTCCGTTCTTGGCGAGAACTACTCCCCGAACTCTTTATTTGGCGAGGCGTTGCCCAGGATACCGGGGGTCGTTCTCGTGAACCTTTTGGCTTATCTGGTCTCAATCCTACTGGCGATTGTCCCCCTCGGCCTAATCCTCCTCGGTGCCCTCACAATGAGCCCCTTTATCTTACTTCTTGGAGTCGCGATGTTCTTTGCCCTTATCCCCGTTGTTCTGACCTACTATTCCCTCGTCGTTCCGGCCTACATCGAAACCGGCAATGTTGGGGCCGCTATAGAGGCGCTGGGTCTGACTTTCAGGCACCTCCTCAGTGCCCTTGGCTACGGCCTCTTGGCAGTACTCTTTGGTTTTACTCTCTCGCTCCTTATGGCCCCGTTCGTTCTGCCCCTGAGCATCTCCGGGGTGAACCCCCTCGTAATAATGCTCCTTGAAGCTCCGTTCAAGGCGTTCTTCGTGGCGTTCCTCTGGGCCGGTGGGACTTTCCTCTACCTTGAGCTCAGGGGGTTCATAAGAAAGGGAGAAGAGCTTCTTTATTGATACCTCTTTTTCTTTGCCGCCTCAACCAAACCCTTGAAGACGGGCGCCGGGTTCATAGGCTTCGACTTGAACTCGGGATGGAACTGGGTCGCTATGAAGTAGCTGTGGTTGGGCAACTCGAGGATTTCCATCCTTCTCTCGTCATCACCCGCTATTCCGCTGAAGACAAGACCGGCCTCCTCGAATTTCTCAATGTAGTCCGGATTAACCTCCCAGCGATGACGGTGGCGCTCGTAGACTATCTCCCTGCCGTAAAGCTTCTTTGCCAGGGTGTTTGGTTTTATGTGAACCGGATAAGCTCCAAGCCTCATGGTTCCACCGAGTCTGTCTAAATCGCGTTGTTCCGGCATTAAATCCACAACAGGATAAGGTGTCTGAGGGTCTATCTCGGTTGAATGTGCTCCCTTAAGGCCGAGGACGTTCCTTGCGAATTCCACAACGGTTAATTGGAAGCCGAAGCAGATTCCGAGGAACGGGATGTCGTTTTCCCTCGCGTAGCGTATGGCCATCATTTTGCCCTCGCTTCCCCTCGCTCCAAAGCCACCGGGAACGATTATACCGTCAACGCTCTCCAGAAGGCCAACGCCCTTCCTCTCAACGTTCTCTGCCTCAATCCATCTGATTTTAACCTTGACGTCGTTGGCAACACTTGAGTGCTTTAGAGCCTCCTTGATGCTCAGGTAGGAATCCGCAAGCTTGACATACTTGCCGACTATTGCAATCTCAACTTCCCTATCGAGGCTCTTGTACTTCTCGACCATTTTGCGCCATTCCTCGAGTTCCGGCTCCTTCTCGGGAAGACCAAGCCTCTTTACAAGGTATCTGGCCAGCCCCTCCTTTTCGAGCATCAGTGGAACCTCATAGGTGTCCTCCACGTCGTAGGCGCTGATTACTGCCTCTTCGGGAACGTTGGTGAAGAGGCTTATCTTTCTCCTTGCGCTCTCCTCAAGGGGTTCCTCGGAGCGGGCAACGATTGCATCCGGCTGGATTCCAAGGGAACGGAGCTCCTTAACACTGTGTTGAGTCGGCTTCGTCTTCTGTTCTCCCACAACGCGGAGCTTTGGAACGTAGGTAACGTGGACGAAGGCAACGTTCTCCCTACCTTCCTCGAGTTGCATCTGTCTCGCCGCCTCGAGGAAGGGCATGCCTTCAATATCTCCAACCGTTCCACCGATTTCGACTATAACGACATCGTAGTCCCTTGCAATCCTCCTGATGCGCTCCTTTATCTCGTTGGTGATGTGTGGAATGACCTGAACGGTCGCGCCGAGGTATTCCCCTTTCCTCTCCTTCTCGATGACGGCGGAGTAAACCTTACCGGTGGTTATGTTGTGGTCAAAGCTCAAGCTGGTGTTGAGAAAGCGCTCGTAGTTCCCTAAATCGAGGTCAACCTCACCACCGTCATCCAGAACGAAAACCTCACCGTGCTGGTACGGGTTCATGGTTCCCGCGTCGTAGTTGAGGTAGGGGTCGATTTTGATGTTCGTTGCCCTGAAGCCCCTTGCCTTCATGAGCATGCCGAGAGAAGCACTGGTGATGCCCTTGCCGAGGCCACTAACAACACCACCCGTGACAAATATGAACTTTGTCATGGCAAAACCTCCGATGGTTATGTGGTGCTTTGATTGGAGAGTGCTTAAAAAATTAACTCAGAGCTCGACCCCATCGCCCTCTTCCTCTTCGAGCTCTCTTATCTCGTAGACCTTGAGGGGAACCTTTTTGAGGGCCTTCCCAACGACGGCCTTAGCAATTCTCTCGGCATGCTCTATCGTCTGAGCGTTATAGACCTTAAGAGTTAGATACATCCCAACGAGACCAACGTTTCCGATGACGAAGGCACTCTCGAAGTGGGCACCACAGACCGGACACTGGGAGTAGCCGAGCTCAACGCGAACGAAGTCCAGTTTTTCCCTGTTGAGTGCCTTTGTAACCTTGCTAACCGCGACGTTTATCGCATCCTCGCTCGTCTCGACGTCCCTCACGATTATAGGCGCCTCGAGAACAACTAAATAGTCTCCCATCCCGCTCACCTCACCCAAAGGCAAAAAGCCTATCGTCTTCACCCCTAAACACACCGAGCCTCACACCGGCATCTATAAAGCCGTGCGCGTAGTTTAGAGCGGCAAACGCTGTAACGTAGTCGCCCTTCTCGTAGTAGTACTTGGCGTCCTCAAAATAGCTCCTAGCCATCGTTAGAAAATCCCGCGCGACGGCGTGCAAGAGGCTTTTCTCATGGACGGCGACTTCGAGTCTCTTCAGTGCCTCCTCGGTGATTCTAAAATACTTCTGGAGCTTCTCATCGGTTACCTCGCGCCCCACACCTCTCGCCTCGGTCGTGCTTTGAAAGTGTTCTTATAAACCTTACCTCAGAAACTTTGCTTGTGCAAAGTTTAACCAAAAAGTTTTTGATTACTCAAATGGGAGCATGATAGATTGCATACCTTTTGGTTCAAAGTGTTTGAAGAAGTTTGAATCATAATTCAGCAATTTAGATGAGTTTTATACCAAACTCGCACTCAAAGGGTACCTTCTTAAGCGAAATACTCACGGGAAAGCGAGTAGATAAGAAACCCACGTGAGAATTTACCAGTTCTAAAACAGGCACTTATTCTTCCGTTACCCGTCAAAAGTTTCCAATGGTGGGCCCGCGGGGATTCGAACCCCGGACCTCCACCTTGTCAGGGTGGCGTCATAACCAGTCTAGACCACGGGCCCAACCCAAATGTTGGTGGACCGGCCGGGATTTGAACCCGGGGCCTCCGCCTTGCCAAGGCGGCGCTCATACCAGGCTGAGCTACCGGCCCACCTGAACGCCGTAATCACCTATCTGGGTGGGTTTATAAATTTTGCGGTCGAGAAAATCCTTTAGATATTCATCGAAAAGCTAATATGCCGCTCTCTTAAAAAATATTATGGTGATAGCGATGAACCCCATCGAAGAGGCCCTGGAGATTAAGGACCAGATTGTGGCCTGGAGAAGGGACTTCCACATGTGGCCGGAACTCAAATATGAAGAAGAGAGAACATCGAGAATAGTCGAGAAGCACCTGCGCGAGTGGGGTTACAGGATAAAGCGCGTTGGAACAGGGATTATAGCGGACATTGGAGAAGGGGAGAAAACGATAGCCCTGCGCGCGGACATGGACGCCCTGCCGATTCAGGAGGAGAATGACGTCCCCTACCGGTCGAGGGTCCCCGGAAAGATGCACGCCTGCGGCCACGACGCACACACAGCCATGCTCCTCGGGGCCGGAAAGATAATAGCCGAACACATCGAGGAGTTCAATGGAAGGGTGCGTCTTATATTTCAGCCCGCTGAAGAAGGCGGAAACGGGGCCGTCAAGATGATTGAAGGGGGAGCTTTAGAAGGCGTTGATTCCATCTTCGGCTTCCACGTCTGGATGGAACTGCCAAGCGGGGTAATTGGAATCCGTGAAGGGCCCTTCCTGGCCGGTGCAGGGTTCTTTACGATAAAGCTCAAAGGACTAGGTGGGCACGGGGCTTATCCGCATCTCGCGCGGGACCCGATTATAGCCGGTGCCGAAATTGTAACGGCCCTCCAGACTATTGTGAGCAGAAACGTTTCTCCCTTCGAGACCGCAGTTGTTAGCGTGACTGCCTTCAACTCGGGCACCGCCCACAACATTATTCCGGAGGAGGCCGAACTGAAGGGTACTTTCAGGTTCTACAGTGAGGATATTGGGAAGCTAATCCAGAGGAGAATAGACGAGATATCAACGTCCATAGCGAAGGCCCACAACATAGAAAGCAAAAATGAGATAGTAGAACTCGTTCCGCCGACGATTAACAACAGGGAAATGGCTGACTTCGCGAGAAAAGTTGCGGAAAAGTATGGGCTAAAACACGCCGACGTCCCGATGTCGATGGGAGCTGAGGACTTTGCCTATTACCTCCAGAGGGTTCCCGGGGCGTTTCTAGCACTGGGCATAAGGAACGAGGAGAAGGGGATAATTTACCCGCCCCATCACCCGAAGTTCAACGTTGATGAGGACGTCCTCTACCTGGGAACTGCCATGGAGGTTGCCTTGGCTAAAGAGTTCCTCCGGTGAGGGCCTTTCCCACAATTTTAAGTTCTCCAATCTTCCGGGCGCCAAAACCTTCCTTCCCATCTGGAAGAACCGTCAGAATTCTCGTATAGCCAAGTCCCCTCGCCCGGCCGATAACTCCTCTCGCTTCCTCAAGCCTGCCCCAGAGAAGCATCGCGACCCCTTCCCTCCCGGGGAGGTTCCTGAGGACGTAGTATGACTCCCCGCTCCTTCCGCTTTCAACGGTGTAATGAATTCCAGCCATGTTGTCCCTGAAAGCGGAGAAGAACATGCTGTAGGAACTCTGGAATCTCCCCGCGACGAGTTCAAGGGTTTCAACGTCTCTCCATGTGAAGGGAGACACGCTGACTTGACCATCACCAACTGCGGGAATCGAGACCACCGTACCCCTGAAGACGGTAGCGTTGAAGCCCAGCCTCTCATAAAAGCCCATCGCACTTCTCTCCGGCTGGGCGGTTATCAGCTCAGCCCCTTTCTCCTTAGCCATGTCTTCAGCGAACTCAACCAGTGCCCTGCCTACCCCTATGCCCCTATAATCAGGATGGACCTCTATCACATCGACGTGGGCTATTCTCTTAATTTCACCCCCGATGGGCTCTTTGGAAAAGAGAACCTCAGCCTCACCAACTATTTTTCCGTCGAGCTCGGCAACGGCAACGACCTGGCCCTCAAGGAGGAGGTTGTTGAGGTGTATCGCGAGCGTTTCAACGCTCATCCACGGGCCACCGGAGGAGTAGCGCTCAAGTAAGCTTCCTCCGATATCTTCACCGGCAGTGTGAACTTCGACTATGGCTCTAACATCCTCAAGTGTCGCTTTCCTAATAATCATCGCCCTCACCGAGGTAGCCAAACTTTCTCAGGATATGCATTATCGCCTCCGCCCCCCCATCGCCGTAGGGCTTCTCAGTCACGTAATCGGCCTTTTCCTTCAATCCCTCCGGGGCCTGGGCTATCGCCACGCGGTAACCAACGACGCTGAAGGCATCTAAATCGTTCTCCCCGTCGCCTACATGAGCCACTTCGCTCGGCTTTATCCCGAGAAACTCGCAGGCCTTCTCTATTCCCGTTCCCTTGTTTATCCAGGGCTTTTTAACGTGGATTGCAAAGCCTGAGTCCACCGCTATGAGGTTGAGCCCAAGCTCCTCTATTATCTCCCGAACCACGCCCACGGGAACGGTCCTCCTCAGGACGAGGCCAGCTTTTCTCTCCATCATCGAGAAACTGAGCTCCGCCTCAGGGTATCTCTTCTTCAGCTCGCTCCAGAGTATCCACTCCTCGTCCATATCGGTTAGAAAAACGCGCTTCCTCATCGTCCCCTCGTCCTTGAGCGAAAGTGCTCCACCGTCTTCAGCGATAACCGGCCCGCTCGTTCCTATGAAAACCGCCGCGGCCTCTGCGAATGGAACAGAATTTCCGGTGACGAGCATTACCGGAAGGTCAAGGCCCTCGGCAAGTCTTACCGCCTTCAGTGCCTCCACGCTTATCCTCCTGTCTCGGTATGTAATCGTACCGTCTATATCGAGGGATATCGCCTTAATCCTTACCATCTTCTCACCCAAAAGCGAGAATGGAGGGACAAATATAAGGCTTTCTACACATCAATGGTCCTTCATAATCTCCCTTAAAACGCTCGTCGCGTAGACGCCCTTCGGCAGGAAGAAGCGGAAGCACATGCCGGTTTTAGGGATGTAACCGTAGGTAAGTCCAAGGGGCCTTATGAGGAGTTCCCTCCGACCACCGGGTTCGGCCATCGGCTTCGGCAGTTTCTTGAAAGTTTCGAGGTTTAGACCTTCCTCCTCAAGAATTTCTTCCTCGAGTCTTCCGGGAAGGCCCTTAGCCCTTCTCATGGCGAAGCCGAACAGGGGGCCGGATACCATCGCCCGGTTTTTCTTTATCTTTTCGTTGACGAAGGCCCTGTTTGTCTCCGTAACGCGGTAGGTTCTATCGCGGTAGGGAATACCCCCCTTGACCTGAACGACTATATCCCCTACCAGGGCTTCATTGAGTGGAAGCTCCTCCATTCTTCGCGAGAGGTAGAGGTTGAAGAGGTAACTCTGGTAGGCGTGGATGAATATGCGCATCACCGGGAGTGGAAGGCTCAGAAAGGCCCTTTTCCAGCTCCCGGTTTTCTTGTATATGTAGAGCAACGTTCTTTCATACCTTAAGAAGCGTGGAAACTCCTCTAAGGCCCTGTTCACGTCGCCGGTCTCCCAGAAGTTTCTCCTCGCCTCATCACCCTCCATTCTTCCATCGGTGTGGCCGAGAAAAAGTCTCGCCGCCTCCTCAAACTTCCTCTGAAGAAGGAGCCTGCCAACGAGGTGGTTCACAACGCGCCTCTCGCCGAAGCGCTGGTAGCCGAAGTAATTCGGAAAGCCCCCTTTCTCATGGAGCTCGCCGACTATCTCCTTCGCCCTCTCAAAGGCTTTCTCATCCACATCGCGGACGATTATCCTGAATCGGTTTCCGAGGAGGTGGCCGAGCTTGATGAACCTGCCATATGAGACGAACTTCAGCTCAACGTCCCTTATCTGAACGCT
>NZ_WAKV01000019.1 GCF_015523185.1 Thermococcus sp. | reverse complement strand
CCGAGGGGTTGAGGTGGTACTCCTCGATGTAGCCCTTCCACACGTAGTGCTCCCTGGGAGGGTTCTTGAGAAGCGCGAGGATTTCCTCAAGGTCAACGCCGAGCCTCTGGAGGTCATTAACGAGCCTCTCGACGTCGAGGACGTAAACCCTGCCCTTGGTCGGATAGATGTCAACTGGAGTGAACCTGTTCCCGTTGCCGATGTGGAGCGGGGAGAGAACCTTCAGCATCATTGGCAGTCCACCCCTTTCAAAGTCTCCTCCGGGACTTCGGCCGGTATTGGAAACGTAAGGCCGTAGACGTAAACCCGATAAGTTAGTCCAAGGTCAAGGGATATTATCTTCCCGGGATCATTAGCCACGATTGAGCCCTCTGAGATAAAGTTCACCTTGGGCTTTCTCCTGCCAGAGCTCCAGCCGCCTTTCCTTACTAGATTCCAGAGCACCGGAGTTTTCGTTGGGAGGGCATTGGAAAGAGTTACATTGCAGGGACTTTCCGGAGCGCTTATCTCAAGTTTGCTAACTTGAAAGTCGAAGAGGCCGAAGCCCCACGTCGCCTTCCCCCCGATTCCTGTATCACTTAGATAGCGGAGAGCCGGAAGTATGTAGTCCCTGAAAAAGCCCTCGTCGCCGGAGTATAAGAAGTAAAAACCGGAGTTCTCTTCGAACCTCACCTCGTCCCAGAAGTACAGGCTGGAGTCGTTGGTTACCCTATCGAGAGCTACCCTAGGAACGTCCACCCTTCTGAAGGGCAAACCTTTGGGAACGTCGAAGGGCTCAAGCCCTAGGGATCTCTCAAAGTTTCTGAGGTCGAGGTATCTCGCTTTTTTCATAGACTTCTCCATGGGGTAGCGCTCTTCCTCCGGAAGGTCTTTCAAAAGCTCTCCGAAGTCAAGGACACAAACGCTCAGGGGCTTTGGGAGGTAGTAGGTGTTTCCCTCAAAGGGAAAGGCGGAGCTGATTCTTGCCTCTCTTTTGAACCCCCCCACAAGCTCGTCCACCGCCTTGGCACCGAAGAGCGTCGCCACCGCGTTACCGATAGCACCAAATATCGTATCCGCCCTAGGAAGCTCTCTTATGGGCCCCCTGGGAATTAGCTTGACGGTCTTGAAGCTGAGCCTGGGCATCACCCTGCCCCCAGCTTTTCTTTCACCCCCGAGAAGAAGCCATCAAAGTCCTTGAGAACGTCAATGACTTGCCTCTTTCCAACGGGTATGGCTATCTTCTCCTCCTCATCGCCGGTGCGGTAATAGTCGGCACTCCTAAACTCGAATGTCTCAAAGCTGAACTTCACCTTTCCGTAGCCCCTTGAACCAGAACCGCCGAGGTAGCTGTCCTCAAGGAGGGCCATCGCCGTTAGGAGGTTCTTTATGTCGTCCTCCCACTGATTTGAGTCCTCGACGTTGTAGATTATCTCGAAGTCGAACTCCGCTCCAGCAACGACGCGCTCGTTTGTCCTAGGGTTGGCCTGAGACGTTACCCTGTCAATGCCAACTTCGATTTTCGCCTCGGTTATCTCCTCTCCGGCCCTCCACCTCTCCTCCCACTCCTTCGCGAGGAAGGCATCCCTAACGATAAGCCTTGAGGGAAAGTTGCTCTCCTTCCCGCTCGCACCGAAGAGACGGCAGACGGGACAGTTGATTGCGGTGGAATAGTCAGGACAGACGTGTATCCATCCACGGTTTATCCTCTTGTTGAAGAACCTGCCGCAGTTTTCCTCGTTCAAGGGCCTGCAACTGCCAGAGGAATAGTTTTTCAGGGCAGGGTATTTCTCCTTCCACTCATCGAGCTTGGAGTTAGTGAAAACCTCAAACAGACTCCTCAGCTTTCCCTTTAGCGAGGAGCCCGGGATGTAGGGCAGACCGGTGTGGGGATCCTTTATGACAGGGTTGTCAATACCCCCTATCTCCGAGACGTCCCTCTGGGAGCCTATGTGGAGGCCGGTGAGGGCCTTAATCCTGCCCCGGATAACGACTTTCCCATAAAAGTGCCTGTCCATCATTCACCACCTCCAAAGAACCTGTGGTAGGCAACAACGGCCTGAAGGAAGTCGTAAAACTCCTCAAAGTGAGCAACATCGGGCTTCTCCATCAGGAGGGCCAGCATTGGGTCGAGGACTCTGTGAAATGCATCGAGGGCATGTTTAGCCCCTCCCGTGGCCCTGCCAACGGCATAAGCCAGCAGATAGCGGGTCTTTACAACGTCGTCCCTTATGTCGGTATCCCCCTTCTTCAGCTTCAGCTCGATGGTTCGCGCCATCTCAAGGACTTTCCTTACCTGGTTCGTCTTGAGGTTCTGGGCTCTGAGATAAGCCGCCACGACAATGGCGTTCGCAAGCCTTCTCTCCGGACTCCAGCCAGGAAAAGCTCCTTTCTTTCTGCTCTCTTCCAGCTCTTGAGCTATCTTTCTGAAGTATGGCTCAATGTCCTTCCACGATATTCTGTTCTTCTCGAAGGCTTCTCTTATTCCTATTACGTCCGGGTTTTCTCCGAAGAGCTCACCAACGTTGCCCCCGTGGGTCTCCCTCTGATACCTGCCCATACCATGGCCCGGGTGGCTTTTTCCGTAAACCATCAAATCACCCCCTAACGGCCATCAAAACAACCTTCAAGACTCCATCAATCCAGTAGATCGGCTGCGGCTCACCCTTCAGGGCGGCCTCTGCATCTATCCCGACGAGCTCTGGGAACAGGTCGGAAAGCTTGTGCCTACCGAGGAGATATGCCATCTGGTAAGCCCACTTCACACTCTCCGGGTCCCTGACGTAGAGCTCCCTGAGCTCAAGAATTCTCCACAGAAGGCCTTTCTTTGACTCAAGTTCCTTCACCAGTCTGCCGTTTCCGGCGTAAACCCTTGGCTTGTAGGTCTTCCAGAGCTCCTCGTACTTCCCCCAGCGGTAAGCGATTGGGAATCCTTCCGGAGCGGTTCTCTCTATCACGAAGACCCTGTCCTTATCTTTCCCCTCGTTTTTCGCCCTCTCAAGCCTCTCCGAGACGACATCGGCCATCCTGTAGATTGGCGTCTTGGGATGGAAGTAACCCAATCCCGCCGAGAGCGTCATCCCTTTCCCGGTGTAGGCCCTGAAGGCCTCCCTTACTCTGAAGGCCAGCTCGAAGACCTGATTCCACGCGCCAACTATGAAGAAGTCGTCTCCACCGGCGTAAACCACCACTATGTCAGGCTCTTTTGGCCAGTCCCCGAGTGATGGAATATCTCCCATCAAATATTCAAACTTGCCCCTGATAATCTCGTTCAGGTAGGCCTTGAAGAAGTAGTCCATGAAGCGCGAGGCGGTGGCGAGCTTTGAGGGACTGTCCATGTCTCTGAAGAACAATCCGAGGTTGTCCACGTCGCCCTTGAGGACACCAAGTCTCTTCGTGCCCGTTGCCTCCCCTGTGAGCTCTTCAAAGTCCGCTATTACACGCTCACCCTCCTTGCTTGGCTTGAAGTAATCGGCCACTAAATACGGGATGAACTCGATAGTTTCCTGAAGGTTCCCGGGGACGTCGAGGCTGTTCTTGAGGAGGAGGGCTTCACCCCGCGGTATTGGGTCCTCGATGTAGGGTATGAAGTGCCTGAACGGGCCTTTCGTTATGTCCTCACCCTCGTGGGTCTTCCGGTCCATGACAAAGCCTTTAACCTTGGGCAGATTCTTGCCAAGCTCTGCGAGCTCGTTACAGGTTTTACAGGCCCTTACACTTGAATCGTCGCTCAGCTTGAAGGGTTCAAGCAGATTTTCGGGAACTTCCTTTCCACAGACCGCGCACTCCTCAAGCCTTTCACTGGCTTTTGGCTCTTTGAATAGGCCTTCAACTTCTTCAAAGCGTCTCAACTTCCTGATGTCAAGCTTTCTCTTTAGCCTCGTCCGTGCCTCGGCGAAGAAGTTTTTCTCGCCTTTCCGTCCGAGCTCTTCCCCGCTCACAGCCTCCCACGCCAAAGCCAAGTAGAGCTTTCCGTCAAATTCGCGGTAGAGCCACTCGACAACGTGCTTCCTTATGCCTTCGAGCTCTTTTATAGCCTCCTCCGTGTTCTGGCCGAGGATAAGGAAATGCCCGCCGGCGTTGAATATAACGTTGGCCCTCGTGAGGCCGAGCCTTCTCAGGATTTCGAGGACGATGTCCCAGGCGATTAGCTCCAGATATGCACTCCTTGCGCGGAGGTACTTGAGGGTTCCCTTTCCGCTTATCCCGTAGATGAAGTCCTGTATTCCCGAAAAGTCACCTTCAATAATGAGAAACCTCTTTTCCTTCCTGCACCTTCCGGCTTTTATGTCCCCGGCTGTACAGCCGGCCTTCAGCATGGCCAGAGCTATAGCGGATGTCATCCTCATGTGGTCGTAGAGCGAGATGACGTTTCCCTTAGAGGTTACCGAGCTGACGAAGGTGAGGTGCTTCTCAAGAACCGGGAGTATTCTATCAACCCTGAGCTCAGTCTTTTTGAGCTCTTCCTCAACGCCTTTCACTATTCTCTCGTAGTGCTGTTTTGTCAAGGTATCAACTTCCGTGGGAACCGGCAATTCCTGACCGAATTCGAGGGCAACGGGAAAATAGGCCCTTTCCCTGTTGAAGATTGAATAAAGTGGCCTTATGTTCTCCGGTTCTCCTTCTTCCCGCTCTGCCGAGGATAGGTTGTCGGCCTCGTAAACTATCCACAGGGCTTGCATGATGTCTTCTTCGCTCAGCCCAAAGCGTTCAGAGTTGATCCTTTTGACAGTTTCCCTGATTCTGGCCTCTTTGAAGTGTTTCTTGTGGTGGAAAGCCGAGAAAAGCGCGAGGAGCCCGTATTCTTCTCTCCCCGTTTCCCTGGCTAGTTGTCCCAAGAACTCCGCTCCCTGCTCCGAGTGGTCGCCCGAATACCGTTTTGCCCTCTGCACGGGCTTTCCGATGTCGTGGAGGAGCCCGCCGAGGGCGACAAGTTCATTGAGTTTCAACCTTTCACCTCCTTAGAGGGTTCAAAAAGCCGAAGCCGAGGCTGTTCTTCTCACCGAGGCCAGCGTCCATTATGAAGCGGTAGAAGCGCCTTTCCTCAGGTTTTATGCGCTCCTTCTCAAGGAGCTCCCAGTTCGAGCCTATCACCGGGAAGGGGATACCGTTTTTGACGACCTTGACGTAGACGTCGAGCTTTCCATTGGTTCTGAGCTTTGGAATCAGCCTGTCGAAGATGGGCCCTTCGAGGAAAAAGTCCTCGCCGTAAAAGGCCTCGTACTTCTTCTCCGCGTTCTCCTTGAGCCTCTGGAGGAAGAAGCGAAGGTCTCTGTGCTGGTGGAGCTTGAAGTACTCGTTTTTCTCGGCGTTTCGGTAGAGGACTATCGGAGAGCCCGTCTGGAATGCCCTTCGCAGAGGGAGTTTGAACTTCTTGAGTTCCACAATCTCCAGCTCCTGCCGGCCGATGTAAACGCTCTCCCTCTCCCTGATGGCACTGTAAAGGGTGTTTATGAACCCCTTCTCAGGGGAAGATATGAGAAGCGTCGGTCTCCCAGTGGAGTCCGTGAAGAAGTCCGAGAAGGTGAAAAACTTGAACCTCGGTTCATCATGCCTTTCACCGTATTCCGAGCCCTTCAGCAGGTTGTAGATAAACCCCTGAACTGCGTGTTTGTTGGGTTGCCTTGCGACATCGCCGTAGGGCTCGAAGGTTATTCTCAACCTCATGTACGAACACCCGATTGAACAGAACCACTTTGGTAAATATCATTTACATTTATAAGAATTGTGACTACTCAAATTTCTACCCGTTGGAGAGAGGAATTACATCCATCATTAAAGAATTAGGGATGGGAAAACTTAAGAATTGGACGGAGCTCAGCTAGTCGGTCCTTTCTTCATCTTTCCGCAACGGATTTACTCATCATCGTCCCCGATTATCTCAAGGGAGTAAGTCAACTCGGCACCGCTTAGCTTCACCTGGGCCGAGGCGGAGCAGTACTTGTTCTGACTGAGCTCTATAGCGCGCTTTGCCTTATCCTCTTTAACTTTTCCATAAATCTTGTAGTGGATGTGAACCCTAGTGTAAACCTTTGGGTATTCCTCTCTCCTCTCGCCCGAAATCTCAACTTCTAAACCTTCAATCGGCTCACGCATCTTCTTGAGAATCATGACCACGTCGTAGGCAGTACAGCCAGCGACGCTTAGAAGGAGGAGCTTCATAGGGCTGATTCCTCCGTCGCCGAGGATTATCGAACACCCGCCGTCCTCCAGAGAACCGACGAACTGCATGTTTTCAACCCACTTAACGCGCCCCTTTACGGTCATGCCATCACCGTAGTTCCTACCGTTTGGGTTTTAAAGCCCTTTTCATAACTCCTCGCATGTACATCCGTCCCTTCGACCCTTGGAAGTCAAAGCTCTGCACGTGTCCGTTCAAGTACACGCTAAACGTCTACACCGGTTGCGACCATGCGTGCGTCTACTGTTACATAACGAGTTATATCCCGAATGCATTCCGGGTGAGAACGAAGGAAAACCTTCTTCTAAAGCTCGAGCGAGAGCTGAGGAAGTTTGACCGGGGATACATAATAGCCCTCTCCTACTCCTCCGACCCGTATCCAACAATCGAGCGGGAGCTTGGAATAACGAGAAAAGTGCTCGAACTTTTCAAACGTTATGACGTGAGATGCCTCCTCCTGACGAAATCGGACATATTTGAAAGAGACCTGGATATTTTAAGCGAAATCCGCTGTGCCGTTGGAATAACTGTCACAACCGTCAACGAGCGGAAAGCCAGGCTCCTCGAGCCCAACGCACCCTCTCCAAAGGCCAGAATAATGGCCCTTAAGAAGGCAAAGAAAGCTGGAATCCCCGTTTACGCCAGGATAGACCCAATAATCCCTTTCTACACCTGGGAAGATTTTGAGGAAACGCTCGACACTTTAAGCTTCGTGAGTCACATCACGGTTTCGACGCTAAAGCTCAGACCTGACTCAAAGAAGAGAATGTTCGCCAAGTTTCAGGAGCTTATGGAGAAGCTATGGCCACTGTACGAGAGGGGCGAGAGGATTGGGGGCTACTACTACCTCCCAAGAGAAATCCGCTTTGAAATCCTCCGCGAGGCTGAGAAAAAGATAACGGAAAGGGGAATCACGTTTGGGTCGTGTCGGGAAGGTTATCGCTCGTTTCCGAGCTGTGATGGCTCTCACCTTGTTCCCTAGCTAGTTCCTCCCGGATTTCTGCCTCTATCTCGCGCCTCCTCATCTCGTCAGTTTCCTCGTGCCTCTTGATTGAAGCCTCGATGAGGGCCCTGTAAATGGACAACATCTCGGGCAGGTGCTCCGGTTGCCACTGGACGCCGATGATAAAGCGCTCCTTACTTTCGATGGCCTCAATCAGGCCATCAACGGCAAAGGCGACCTGTCTGAGGCCTTCACCGACGCGCTTTACGGCCTGGTGGTGGAAGCTGTTCACCCACGTCCAGGCCTCATTGGTTCCCTCAACGTTCAGGCTCTCCTTTAGAATTGAGTAGAGCATTGAATCTGCTTTTATTCTAACCGTGTGAAGCCTCTGCTCTGGCCTCGTGTTCCCAAAGCTCCAGTCGTGCTTTATGGCCTTCGGGATATCGTAGAGGTCCTGGTAAAGCGTTCCACCGAGGGCGACGTTGATTACGTGCATTCCCCTCCCGACACCGAGCACCGGAATGTTCGCATCAACGGCCAGCTTCACCAGCTCAATCTCGAACTCGTCCCGCAGAACGTCAACTTCTCTGAGACTTGGTGAGGGGTCTTCGCCGTAGAAACGCGGGTGAACGTCGGGCCCTTCTATGAGGAGAATTCCATCCGCCACGGCAACGACGTCCTCGGGTTCTATCTCCGGGCTGAAAACTGCTGGAAGCCCGCCAGCTTCTATAATGCGCCTTATGTGTGCCCTCCCGGCGGAAAGGCTTTCGCTCCAGGGGGAACCGATTATCGCTATCAGCGGTTTCATACCACCACCAATAACACAGAGAGAAAAGGAGTAAAAAACTTTCCCTCACTTCTTAAGAGCCTTTATCTCTTCCTCAATGACTTCTGCAAGTCTCCTGACACCCTCTCTAAGTGTCTCCTCAGGAACGTAGGTGAAGTTCAACCTGAGGGTGTTCTTGACGTCCCTGTGGGCAAAGAAGGCCTCACCGGGAACGTAGGCGACTCCCTTGGCAACGGCCTTCTCCATCATGAGCTTTGTGTCTATACCCTCCGGCAGGGTTACCCAGACGAACATTCCTCCATCTGGCTTGGTCCACTCGACTCCCTCCGGCATAAACTCCTCAAGAGCTTCTAGCATCGCATCCCTACGCGGCTTGTAGAACTCGATTATCTTCGGTATGTGCTTGTCGAGGTAGCCGTTCTCTACGTACTTCCATGCTATTACCTGAGCCAATGTATTGGCGCAGAGGTCAACAGCCTGCTTCGCTATTTCCATTTTCCTTATGAAGTGTGGATGAGCTGAAACCCAGCCAAGGCGGAACCCCGGAGCGAGTATTTTTGAGAACGTCCCAAGGTAGAGGACTCTACCCTCCTCGTCAAAGTGCTTTATCGGTGGAACAGGTTCGCCGGAGTATCGGAGTTCGCTGTAGGGGTTGTCTTCAACGATAAGGAAGTCGTACTCCCTTGCCAGCTCAACAAGTCTTTTCCTCCTCTCAAGGCTCATCGTAACGCCCATCGGGTTCTGGAAGGTTGAGACAGTGTAGACAAACTTAACGCGCTTTCCTTCTTTCTTGAGCTCCTCCAGCTTTTCCTCGAGGATATCAATCCTCATTCCGTCGTGATCCATTGGTATGCTCACAAATTCAGGCCCGTAATACTTGAAGGCATTGAGGGCGGCAAGGTAAGTTGGTGCCTCGACAATGACAACGTCCCCGGGGTTTATGAAGACCCTGCCGATTAAATCGAGGGCCTGCTGGCTCCCAGCGACCATCATTATCTCGACCTTGCTCATAGGAATTCCGTAGCGCTTCTCCATCCACCTCGCGAGCGCGAGGCGGAGAGGTGTGAATCCCTTGGTCGTTCCGTACTGCAGGGCCTTGTCGGCGTGTTCAGTAAGGACCTCTTGAGCGATTTTCTTTATAATTTCGACCGGGAAGGTCTCCGGCGCGGGGAGACCCCCTGCGAGGCTTATAACGTCGCTCGTCTCGACGAGCTTGAGAAGTTCCCTAATCTCAGAAGCCTTCATCTGCATGGCCTTCTCCGAAAAGAACGACTCAAAGTTGAGAGGCTCCGACGAAAGTTTTTTCATCAGCTTGTCTTCCATACCTATCACCCCAATGAACATGCCTGAGCACGTCACCAAATCTATACACTAAGAACTTCGGGTCTTTCGTTATAAACCTTTCCCAACGCCCAGATTTAGCCTTTACAAAGGTAAACACGGCTTCCTTCGGCAATTTAAGGACACCAAGGGACTTTTAGAAACATTAATGCACTGAAAATTTCCTGGGTATTTGATTCGTGTGTTCTTCAGAAAGAATATAAACCCTGCATCCAAAAGTTAAGTTTACCCGGGGGTGATAGCGATGCCAGTGGTGAAGGAAGTCCTGGAGATAGCGGAGAAAATAAAGAACATGGAGATACGTGGTGCAGGAAAGATAGCCCGTTCAGCGGCCTACGCGCTCCAGATACAGGCCGAGAAAAGCAGGGCAAAGGACGTTGACGAGTTCTGGAACGAGATGAAACAGGCGGCAAAGATACTCTATGAAACGAGGCCCACAGCGGTTTCCCTGCCCAACGCGCTACGTTACGTCATGCACCGCGGAAAAATAGCCTACTCTAGCGGGGCGGACCTTGAGCAGTTGAAGTTCATCATAATCAACGCCGCGAAGGAGTTCATACACAACTCCGAGAACGCAGTGAAGAGGATAGGCGAGATAGGGGCGAAGCGCATAGAGGACGGCGACGTCATAATGACCCACTGCCACAGCAAGGCCGCGATAAGCGTCATGAAAACAGCCTTTGACCAGGGCAAGGATATCAAGGTCATAGTAACGGAGACAAGACCCAAGTGGCAGGGCAAGATAACGGCCAAGGAACTGGCTTCATACGGCATTCCGGTCATTTACGTCGTTGACAGCGCGGCAAGGCATTATATGAAGATGACCGACAAGGTTGTCATGGGGGCCGACAGCATAACCGTGAACGGTGCGGTGATAAACAAGATTGGAACTGCTCTGATAGCTTTGACGGCCAAGGAGCACAGGGTCTGGACGATGATTGCTGCCGAAACCTACAAGTTCCACCCAGAGACTATGCTCGGCCAGCTGGTGGAGATAGAGATGCGCGACCCGACGGAGGTCATTCCGGAGGAAGAGCTCAAGACCTGGCCGAAGAACATCGAGGTCTGGAATCCAGCTTTTGACGTTACCCCGCCGGAGTACGTTGACGTCATCATAACGGAGCGCGGTGTCATCCCGCCGAGCGCCGCCATTGATATCCTCAAGGAGGAGTTCGGCTGGGCGTTGAAGTACCGCGAACCCTGGGAGGACTGACCTTTTCTCTTTTTCACCGATACCGTTTAAAACTCCTCACCCTTCTATACCTGAGGAAGGAATAGAAGGTGATGCTCATGAAGGCTTACATCGCTGAAAACGTTAGGGGTATTTACGCCTTCGACGAGAGCGGGAAGCTCATCGCGAGCAGACCCTTCGCTGGAAAGCCGGAGGTAAGCCTCGACAAACTCCTAAAAGGCGAGCCGAACGACGAGTTACTGGCTTTCCTCGACGAGCTCAAGGGTGAAGGCTACGACGAGTTCGTCGTTGAGGACACTGAGCTGAGCAGAAAACTAAGGGAGCTTAACTACAACGTCACCGCCGAGTTCCCGAACGTTGCTGGGGAAAAGCTCCGCTCAAATCCTGCTGAATTTCTCGGCAAGAACTGGTTCGACGAGTACTACTCAGTGGGCGTGGCATTGACCAGGCTCCGGATACAGGAGCAGAGCGGTGCAAGGGACAAGATGATAATACAGGCAATCGAAGCACTCGATGACATTGACAAGGTGATTAACCTACTCGTTTCAAGGCTCAGGGAATGGTACGGTCTCCACTTTCCCGAACTCGATGAAATCCTTCCAAAGCATCCACAGTACGTTGCCTTCGTTAAGGAAATCGGCCCGAGAGAGAACGTAACGAGAGAGAGGCTTGAGAAGCTCGGCTTTTCTGAAGGAAAAATCGAGAAGATTCTCAAGGCCTCAGAAAAGTCCATGGGCGCTCCGCTCGGCAAGTTCGACAGCGAAATCATAAGAAAGCTCGCCAGCGAGATAAGCGACCTCTACAAGCTCAGGGAGCAGATTGAGGACTACCTTGAAATGGCCATGGACGAGGTCGCTCCAAACCTCAAGGCACTAGTTGGGGCTAAACTCGCCGCGAGGCTCATGAGCCTTGCCGGAGGTCTCAAGGAGCTCGCCATGATGCCCGCCTCAACAATCCAGGTCCTCGGCGCTGAAAAGGCCCTCTTCAGGCACTTAAGGACGGGGGCAAAACCGCCCAAGCACGGTGTAATATTCCAGTACCCTGCAATAAACCGCTCGCCGTGGTGGCAGAGGGGTAAGATAGCGAGAGCTTTGGCCGGAAAGCTGGCTATAGCTGCAAGGGTTGACTACTTCTCAGGCGAATACATAGGCGAGGAACTCAAGAAGGAGCTCGAGCAGAGAATACAGGAGATTAAGGAGAAGTACCCGAACCCGCCGAAGAGAAAGGCCAAACCCGAGAAGAAAAAGAAGTTCAAGCCTAAGAAGTCCAAGAAAGAAAAGAGGGGTCAGAAGGAGAGAAGAGGTAAGGGCAAACCCAACAAGAAGAAAAAGAAGAAGTCCAAGGGCGGAAAGAGGTGAGGTAGATGAAGGTTAAGAAGCACAGGTTTCCGGGCGTTTACATCGTTATTGACGACGACGGGAGCGAGAAGATAGCAACCAAAAACCTCGTTCCCGGGCAGAGAGTTTACGGCGAGAGGGTTATCAAATTTGAGGGAGATGAATACAGGATTTGGAACCCGAGCAGGTCAAAACTTGGCGCGGCAATCCTCAATAGCCTTAAGAACTTCCCGATTAAGCCCGGTTCAACAGTCCTCTACCTCGGAATAGCGAGCGGAACTACAGCATCTCACGTCAGCGACATCGTCGGCTGGGAAGGTAAGATATTCGGAGTTGAGTTTTCACCGAGAGTTCTCAGGGAACTCGTCCCCATCGTGGAGGAGAGGAGGAACATAGTTCCCATACTCGGCGACGCGACGAAGCCAGAGGGCTACCGCGCGCTGGTTCCGAAGGTGGACGTTATCTTCGAGGATGTTGCACAGCCAACGCAGGCGAAAATCCTGATAGACAACGCGAAGGTATACCTCAAGAGCAGAGGCTACGGCATGATATCGGTCAAGAGTAGGAGCATAGATGTAACGAAAGAACCTGAGGAAGTATTTAAGGAGGTCGAGAGGGAGCTCTCTGAGTACTTCGAGGTCATCGAGAGGCTTTCGCTTGAACCCTATGAGAAGGACCACGCTCTCTTCGTTGTCAGAAAGCCGTGAGCTTTTCTCGGCAATTGTCTAAATTCTTTTTCACTTTTACCGAAAGGCTTTTATAAGGCCCAACCCAACCTCCGGCAGTCAGTTCTAAGGGTGATGCCCATGCGGAAGTTGCTGAAGCCAAAGAGGGAAGTAGGCATCATCGGCTACGGCGCCTACGTTCCGATGTATAGAATCAAGGCCGAAGAGATAGGCAGGGTTTGGGGAGTTTCAAGCTTTCCTATCCAGGAGAAGTCGGTTCCAGGCCTTGATGAGGACGCGATAACGATAGGTCTTGAAGCGGCTAGAAATGCCCTCAAGAGAGCCCAGATAGACCCCAAGCTTATTAGGGCCGTTTGGTTAGGAACCGAGAGCAAGCCCTACGCGGTAAAGCCAAGCGGTACTGTAATAGCGGAGGCCATAGGCGCGACTCCCGACGTTAGCGCGGCCGACTTCGAGTTCGCCTGTAAGGCTGGAACCGAGGCAATACAGGCTGCTATCGGCTTCGTTGGTTCGGGCATGGCAGATTACGCTATGGCCATAGGAGCCGACACCTCTCAGGGAAGACCTGGCGACCACCTTGAGTTCACCGCCGCGGCCGGGGGTGCGGCCTACATAATAGCCCCGAAGAGTTCAGAAACGGTCGCCTACTTCGAGGCGAGCTATTCCTATGTAACCGACACCCCCGACTTCTGGAGGAGGCAACATGAACACTACCCGAGGCACGGCAACCGCTTTACGGGTGAACCTGCATACTTCCACCAGATAATAAACGCCGCCAAGACACTCATGGAGGAGCTTGGCTACACTCCAAACGACTTTGATTATGCCGTCTTCCACCAGCCCAACGTCAAGTTTCCTCTCACCGCTGCAAAAATACTCGGTATCCCAAAGGAGAAGGTCCTTCCAGGACTGCTCAGCGGGATAATAGGAAACACCTACAGCGGGGCAACCCTAGTTGGCGTTTCCGCGGTCTTGGATATAGCCAAACCAGGCGACAGAATCCTGTGGGTGAGCTTTGGTTCTGGAGCCGGGAGTGATGCCTTCAGTCTCGTCGTTCAGGATGCCATAGAGGAGAAGCGCGATTTGGCTCCAAAGACCATGGACTACGTGAACAGGAAGAAGTACATTGACTATGCGCTCTATGCCAAGCATAGGGGCAAGTACATAATGTGAGGTGGTTGGTATGAGGAAGGCCGTCATAATCGGTGCCGGAATGGTTCCGGTTGGGGAACACTGGAGGCTCTCACTTAGGGATATAGCCGTTGAAGCCCTGCTCAACGCGATGAACGACGCTGGGATAGACAAAGTTGATTCCCTCTACGTGGGGAACATGGCTTCTGGTTCCTTCGTCGAGCAAGAAAACTTGGGAGCTCTGATAGCAGACTGGGCTGGCCTGGGTAACATTCCAGCTGTTAAGGTCGAGGCTGCCTGTGCCTCAGGCGGTGCGGCAGTTCAGGAGGGAGCTAAGGCAGTCCTCAGCGGGTTGGAAGATGTCGTTGCCGTCGTCGGTGTCGAGAAGATGACGGACGCCTGGCCGAGCGACGCTACGCGCTATCTGGCTTACGCCGCCGATGCAGAGTGGGAGCTCTTCCACGGCGCGAGCTTCGTCGCTTTAAACGCGCTCATAATGAGGCTCTACATGAAGACCTACGGCTACACCGAAGAGGACCTCGCTCTCTTCGCGGTCAACGCCCACGCGAATGGAGCTAAAAACCCCTACGCGATGTTCAAGAGGCCGATAACGGTTGAAACTGTAATGAAGAGTCCCTACGTAGCGGACCCGCTCAAGCTCTTCGATGCCTCGCCCGTCTGCGACGGGGCAGCGGCGGTGATAATCACGACACCGGAGAAAGCTAAGGAACTTGGCGTTCCCAGGGAGAAGTGGGTTGAGATAGCGGGAATTGGAAGGGCCACCGATACTATAAACCTCGCCAACAGGGAGGACTTCCTTACGCTCAAGGCGGCAAAGATTGCAGCGGAGAGGGCCTACAAAATGGCAGGGGTAACTCCAAAGGACATAGACTTCTTCGAGGTTCACGATGCGTTTACCGTTATGGCCGCTTTAAGCTTAGAAGCCCTGGGCGTAGCGGAGAAGGGCAAAGGTGCCCTCCTGGCTAAGGAAGGCCAGATAGCGATTGATGCTGACTATCCAATCCAGACGATGGGCGGACTAAAGAGCAGGGGGCACCCTGTTGGAGCAACGGGAGTTTACCAGACAGTTGAGGCCGTCTTACAGCTCCGGGGTGAAGCTCCTGAAGGAATACAGGTTCCAGATGCCGAAATCGGCCTGACCCAGAACATAGGTGGAACCGGCTCGAACATAACCGTTAACGTCCTCAGGAGGGTGTGAAGATGACCCGCCCGATGCAGGTTTCCCGCTACTGGAGGCACTTCCGCGAGAAATACAGGCTCATAGGCGGAAAGTGTGAGAACGGCCACGTCTTCTTCCCCTACAGGGAAGTCTGTCCCGTCTGTGGCTCAAGGAACGTCGAAGAATACGAGTTCAGCGGAAAAGGGAAGGTTCTCACGTGGACAATCGTTAGGAACCCGCCGAGCGGTTTTGAATACTACAAGCCCTATCCCTTGGCTTTGGTCCAGCTTGAAGAGGGACCGGTCGTTCTGGCACAGCTCACCGACGTTGAGCCCGAGGAGATACACGAGGGCATGGAGGTCGAGATGGTAACGAGAAAGGTCAGGGAGTTCGAGGAGGACGGAATAATCCTTTACGCCTACAAGTTCAGGCCCGTTTTGAAGTGAGGCGCAAGCCTTATCTACTTTTTCTTCTAACCTTCAGTGGTGGGGGAATGGAAGTCCTAGAAATTAAGCTTCCCCCCAGCGATGAAGAGCTTAGAAAAATACTGAAGGGAAAGGAAAAACGGGGAGTGTGGTCAAAACTGTTTGGAGTTGCCAAGAGCGCCCCAGAGTTTAAAGAGGACGACAGGGTGGATGCGAGGATATAATAGTTGTCCCAGACACATCAGCCCTTGTTGAACTGATTAGGAGTAGCGATGCTGGAAAAGTTGTCGGGGAAAATCTTGGGAAACGCGATTATACTGGAACGCTGAAATGCCAAACGAGAAGGCAGAAAAGCCGGAAGATTATGCCCTCTCAATCCTCATCCTGTCTCCGCTCTCAAACTCAAGTTCGAGCTTTCCTTTCTCCATCCTGACTTTTACCCCGTCCACAACGGCCTCTATCCTCTCCCCTTTCGGCTCAACGCCCAGCATCTCCGCTATTTCCTCCACGCTCTTCAGCCTTCCGTTAACGGTCGTCTCAAGAGTCTCGCTTCCCTCAATCGTAACCCTGAGCTTTCCTTTTCCTTCCTTGATGAAGCTCTCCTCCTTCATGTTCTTCACCTTGTCCGGGCTAGCTGGCTGAATGCACGGCATGGCAACCACCAATAAAGTTTACTCCTCCCTTGACTTTATCTAGCTTTCGGTTCGCCTAACCATCCTCACCCATATACCGTGCTTCCCGACTTCTCTGAATCCATACTCCCTGTAGAACCTCTTGGCCTTTTCGTTCTTTTCGCCGACCCAGAGCTCGACGTCCTTGTCTTTTAGATACTCCAAGCACTTCTCCATGAGTTTCCTCCCTATCCCGTGTCCCTGATACTCTTTGTCAACGGCAAACTCGTGGATTGCGCCCACAGTTCTGCCCTCGTACTTGCTATACCAGTCATTATCACAGACTATGAAGCCGACTATCCTATCGCCGATTTTTGCAACAAAAAAGCCATCTTTGGCCTTGCTCCAGCACCACCTCAAATAACGCTTTGCATAGCTCTCTCCCTCACCGCCGTATTCGCGCATCCCCTCGTAGGCGTTCATGTAAATCTCTATCAGCCTCTCAAGCGTTTCCTGGTCGAGTTCCTTTAGCTTCTCTATTCTAACTTCCGCCATCGGTCTAAGGTAGGAGTGGGGTTTAAAAAGCCTGACTCCGAGGTTTGAGAGGTGAAAAGGTGGTAGCTATGAGCAAGGCCAAGCCCCGCTACTGCGAGATATGTGGTGCCCCAATAAGGGGCCCGGGCCACAGGATAAGGCTGGAAGGTGCCGAGGTTCTCGTCTGCGACCGCTGTTATGAGAAGTACGGCAGGAAGAAGTCCGGGTTCAGCATAATGCCCACGAGAAGGGAACCAAGGAGGAGACCTACTCCCGCTCCTAGGCCAAGGAGAGAACCAAAACCCTACCGTGAGAGGCCCCTCTACACCGAGGAAATCGTCGAGGACTTCGCAGAGAGGGTTTACAAGGCCATACAGAGGAGTGGCAAAAGCTACGAGGAGTTATCGCACGAGATTGGGCTTTCCGTCAACGACCTTCGCGCCATAGCCCACGGTTACCGCGAGCCGACGATAAAGGAAGCTAAAAAGCTTGAGAAGTATTTCAAAATTACTCTCATAGAACGCGTCGAGGAAGAATTCGAGGAGAAAAAGACAATTCCAAAAGACTACGAGCCTACCCTGGGCGATATAGCCAACATCAGGATTAGGAAAAGGAAAAAGTAAGCTAAGGCTCTTCAATCTCCCAATCCTCCCTCCTTTTCTTCTCGGCTTTCCTCCTTACTTCTTCGGCCTTTGTCCTCTTCGGCGGGTGAAAACCGCGAAGCTTTTCAAAGGTCCCCCAGAGGCGCATGAGTTCCTCCCAGACTTCTGTATCAGGCGGGATAACGAGAACGTGGGCCGGCGGATGGATGTCCATGAGCCTCCCGATGGCTTTCCCCGGGGACAGGTCTATCTGGGCAACGACGTGGGCTTTAAACTTCTTCCTCGGCTTCTCACCGCTGATTTTCTCAAAGGCCCAGTCGGACAGAGCGGGAGGAATTATCCTTGGGTCACCGCGAATCTTCATTCCTCCGTACCTCACGAGGTCAGCCAAAGCCACACTCGCCTTCTGAAAGTTGTCGGCTCGTACCAAAACCATCGTGTTTCTCATGCTCTCACCTCCCTATCCTCAGCAGGTAACCTTTTAAAGGTTCGCCGATTTTAGTTACCGAAAGTTTTAAAAACTTTGCGTTTCTAAAAACCCCGGAGCCTTTTTAAAGGAGGATGAGGAGAAGGAGGGGTGATGGGATGTACCTGAAGAGGAGGCACCTTGAGATACTCAGGGAAATGAAGAAAACCGAAAGCCAGGCCGAGATTGAGGCCAAACTGCCGGAGGAGTTCCAGATAAGGGCCATAGAGCTTTACATACTCGGCTTTGCCGAGCTTGAGGGTGGAAGGATTAAGCTCACCGATGCTGGAAGGAAGCTTCTCGAGATTAGCGATTCACTCAACCTCGAGGAATTACCGGACGTTATAGCCGACACCGAGATTCTGAAGATGCTCGAACTCCTTGAGGAGACAGGAAAGATACCCGAAAGCTGGCTTGAAAAGCTCAAGGAGAGAAAGCTCGCAGATGAAAACGGCCTTACGAAGTTTGGAAGGGCCCTCCTCCAGCTCTACCGCGAGACCCACCCGGTTGTCTATTTAACCCCGGAGATAGCCTCGTTCCTGAGGGGAATGCCCAAGCTCGGAACACTCGATGAGCTCGTTACATTCAAGAACTCAAGGCTCTATGGAGACAACATCGTCAACGCCCTCCAAGCCATGCGCCTGCTCCTGATTTCACCGCCAACCGAGAAGGGCAGGGCCTTCACAACGACCCCGGCGGCGAGGCTCGCGCTTAAGGCTCTGAGCATGATTCCGGTTTTCGCCAGGGCGATAGTCCTCAGGAAAGAGGACTTCGAGGCCCTTAAGGCCGGAAGGAGCAATGCCGAGCTTGAGAGTATGGGACTCAGTGACGAGAAGGGAACGACCGAGTTTGGAAAGGCCATGATGGAGACCTACGAGGCAATGGGAAAAGTTGAGGAAAAGGTTCTCCCGATTTACCTGCTCGATGACGAGCTGAGCGTCCTCAGGGCGATTCAGGAGATAGCGAAGAAGTACGAAACCAACCCAGATATTCTGCCCACGGAGAAGGAGATTGAAAAGAGGGTTGAAATCGAGAACCTTGGCGCGGTGCTTCACCTCCTCGAAAGCAAGGAACTCGTCGAGAGAAGACTCGTCAAGAACAAGGACACATACTGGCTTACCGAGTGGGGCAGGGAAGCGATAGACTTCGGAACCGTCAGTCCAGATGCTATGAAGGCGGTAACCTACAGTGAGAGTGGTGACGTCCCAATAGCGGAGTGGGTGATAAAGGCCCAGGAGGAGGGTGTCGTAAAGGCTGGCGTTACGGACAAGGGAAGGTTCTACCTGAGGCTCAGCAGGTCGATTAAGAGAAAGCCATTCCTCACCAAGTACGATACTGCCATACTGGCCAAAACGCCGAGAAAGAGGTACATCCACAGGGATGAGCTCGTTGAGCTCGTTCAGAACTACGTGGGTGGCGACGAGAAGGAAATCATCAGGGCTATAGGAGAGGCCGAAGCTAAAGGCTTCGTCGTCGAGCTCCAGAACGGCATGGTGAAGCTCACGGAGCTCGGGGATAAGGTCAAGACAGCATTAGAGAACGCGAAGCTCCAAGAGATTGTGAAGGTCAAGTTCAGCGTTACACCGACGCTCTACAACGTGCTCAGGGTCATTTACGAGAACTTAGAGACCTTCAACAGAATCTGGAAGGAGAAGGGTGAAGCCAAGGGCTACAAGATGGAGGAAGTTGACGTCATCAGGAAGCACCTCAGCCTAAGCGACGATGAGATAAAGAAGGCCCTAACGATGCTCCGCGAGCTCGGCTTCCTCGGAAGCAAGAGCCTGACTGAAGCTGGTAGGATTCTCGTTGAGGCCTACCTTTGAATTTTCTCTTCTTTAATGTTCCCTTTTGAGCATAAAGCTTTAAAAAGCGACGGTCCTCATTTATAAAGGGGTTTTTAAACCCACCATCCGGAGGTGTAAACCTTGGTGGACATGAGCAATGTAAAGCTCAGGATTGAGAACATCGTCGCTTCTGTTGACCTCTTTACGGAGCTAAACCTTGAGAAGGTGATTGAAATCTGCCCCAACTCCAAGTACAACCCCGAGGAATTTCCCGGAATCATCTGTCGCTTCGATGAACCCAAGGTTGCCCTGCTTATCTTCAGCTCCGGGAAGCTTGTCGTTACTGGGGCCAAAAGCGTTGAGGACATAGAGAGGGCCGTTAACAAGCTCATCCAGATGCTCAAGAAGATTGGGGCAAAGTTCCACCGAGCGCCTCAGATTGACATCCAGAACATGGTCTTCAGCGGTGACATCGGGATGGAGTTCAACCTTGACGCGGTTGCGCTGAGCCTTCCGAACTGCGAGTATGAACCCGAGCAGTTTCCGGGAGTTATCTACCGCGTTAAGGAGCCGAGAGCCGTTATACTGCTCTTCTCCTCCGGTAAAATCGTCTGTTCAGGGGCCAAGAGTGAGCACGACGCCTGGGAAGCCGTCAGAAAGCTCCTTCGTGAGCTGGAAAAGTACGGTCTAATCGAGGAAGAGGAGGAGTGGTGAGGCCTTTGGCCTTCTCCGTTATCTACTCCCCTGTTTTCCTTGAGCACAGACCGGAGAACTATCATCCGGAGAATCCGGACAGGCTGTTGAGGGCAGTAAAAGCTCTCCAGCGGTTGAACCTGTGGAAGCCCGTTGAACCGGTTCCAGTCCCGGAGGAAGAACTCCTAAGGGTTCACTCGAAGGAATACGTGGAGTTAGTGAGGGAGAAGAGTCAATCGTTTTCCTACCTCGACCCTGATACATACGTCTCCCCCGGTACATGGGAGGCCTCCCTCCTTGCCTTCGGTGCTTCCCGCTTGGCGGTTGAGCTGGCCTTGAAGTATGGGGGTCTCCACTTTGCCCTCGTCAGACCACCGGGCCACCACGCCGGAAAATCTGGGAGGGCATTCAACGCACCAACGCTTGGCTTCTGCATCTTCAACAACTCAGCTTACGCCGCTAAAGTTGCCGAAGAGCTCATCGGAAAGGTTCTAGTCATAGATTTCGACGCCCACCACGGCAATGGGACCCAGGAGATACTCTGGGACGATGAAAACGCAGTCCACATAGACCTTCACGAGCGGGACATCTATCCCTGGAGCGGTTACGAGCACGAGGTCGGTGGAAAAGGGGCCGAGGGCACGAAAATAAACATCCCCATGCCCCATTACGCGGGCGATGATGACTTCATTTACGCCTGGAACGAGGTTGTTCTGCCCGTTCTTGCCCAGTTCAAGCCAGAGCTTGTCATCGTATCTGCTGGCTTTGACGGTTTCCTCGGTGAAAACCTGACGACCCTTCGCCTCAGCGAACTCTTCTTCGCCTACGCCGGCTCAACGCTCTCACGCTACCCTCTCGCTGTAATCTTTGAGGGTGGCTACTCTGTCGGTCTTGATAAGGGTCTGCCGGCATTTATCAGGGGCTACTTGTCGGGAAGAATAAGGGAAGTCCCGGTTACGCCTTCATATGAGGCTCTAAGGACGATCTCGGCCATAAAAGAAGTGCAGAGGCAGTGGTGGGGGCTGTAGACTACCAGAGGGTAAGTTGAAGGTTCTTCACGACTTCCTTAACGACCGGATCTGGGATTGAATACTCGTTGCCTCTCTTTTCAAGGTAGCCGTACTTGAGGAGATTCTTGAGGAGGATGGAAAACTTCGCGTCGTTCACCGGCCCCAGCTTAAACTCCACGTACTCCTTTATGGTGCTCCACCTAACGTTTCCCATGGCGACTGCCTTCAATATAACCCCGTACCTCCTGCTGTTCTGGATAAGGGATGAAAGCTCCTCCCAGATTAGCTTTTCGGCCATGTTGAAGAGCTCATCCATGGCCTCGGAGTGGGAAAGTTCCCTAACTCCACGGAGATAACCATACATCGTGAGCCAGCCGACTATACCGTCGAGCCTCTCAACGGCCTCCTCGATCTCTTGCCTACCCGGTTCAATACCAACCTCTTCAAAACCTCTAGCAAGGAAGTCCACGCTCTCCTCCCGCCTGAACCTTTGAAGCACTATCTCCCTCGCGTATCTGCCAAAGAGGGGTTTTTTAGGATTTTCCAGGCCAAGGAAGTCGTGGAGCATCCCAACCTCAGAGCCAGTTAGCACGAAGGTTATCCCGGGCAGATTGTCCACCGCGTAGGCTATCAGGCCGTCGTAGCGAATCCCCGAAAGCCTGAGATACTGGGCCTCATCGAAGGCAATTATTGCCCTTAGGTTCTCGTTTTCAGCCCAAGAGCTTATCTTTTCCAGGATCTCGGCGAGATCAGGCTTCCTATCGAACTCCACGCTCAGGCCTGAAATCCTCAGCCCGCGGATGGAGCTCAAAACCTTTTCAAGCTTAAGCCTTAGTGATTTACGCCCCGAGACAGTTGCGAGGAGGGAATCAAGGATTTTTCGGGCAAGAATCTCTTGAGGTATTGAACCGTGGGTGAAGTAGAGGGAGCGAACATCTATTTTTGCATAGGGCATTTCCGATTCTGCGAGGGCAACATTTAAGAGGGAACTTTTTCCGAGGCGCCTTATGCCGAGCAGGAGGATCAGATTTTCCCCCAAGTTCACCGCGTTCTGAAACTCCCTCAGTTCATTTTCCCTGTCGTATAAGTCCTCACGCCGGGTTTTCGGTTGCAGGTCGAACAGCAACTTACCCCACCGTAAGTTACTTACCCCCGGGTAAGTTATAAGGGTTTCGAAGAATGAAAGGATTAGCTGAAGCTCGCAAAGCCTATCTCATAGAGCTGCCTGAGCATGCGAAGGACTTTCCTGGCGGTGTGTTTGAAGCGGAAGTTTGTTGTCTGGTTTTCCCAGTCTCCCAGCATTTCAACGATATCCGCACTTCTAAGCTCGTCAACTTTGAGGCCTGAGCCCTTCACGAGGCAGAGCCTCAACACTTCCTTCAGGGGCTTCTCAAGCCTCCTCCTGTTGCCGTGGAACTTGGGCAGGACTTTCATCAGGAGAGCTAGGTCGAAGATTTCGTCATCACCCTCGAATTCAACAATGCCCGCCTCCTCGCTTTCCTTTGCGCTATTGAAGAAGAGGGCAATCTCGTCGACGACACGGTAGCCAAAGTGCATGTCGTAGGGTTCGAGGGCTTTGTTGAGGTTTATCAGGATATTCCAGTAGTCTGGATGCTCACCCTTGAATTCTCTTACAGCTTTGTTTATCCCGTCCTTTGAGCGAGCGAGGAACATTCCTTCCGGACCGGCCAAATCTTGTAGAATGACGGTTCTGAGGGCGTCTTTAATCCCATCGGCCTCTTCACTATGGGACGATGCCGGAGGATAGTCTTCAAGATCAACATCGTGGAACTCCACAACGAAGGCCCTGTCGAGAACCTTTGGGCTGAATGCGTAAGTTGTCTCATCCATGTTGACCGTTCCTATGATGTAGAGGTTCGGCGGGAAGCGGAGGTTCTTGGGAATTCCCTGTTTCTTTGTAATCTCCTCATTCTCGTGGAGGGGTATTGCCTCTCTGGTGAAGCCTTTGTACTCGCCTTCCTCCTCTCGTCCGCTCTCTAAAATACTTAGGAAATCTGCAAAGTAGTACTCGACATGGGCGAGGTTCATCTCATCTAGGAGGACGAAGTAGGGCTTTGCATTCTCCCGGTTTTGCTCGTAGTCCCTCTTGGCTTCCAGGATGAAGTCGAGGAGTTTAGTCTTATGATACTCTCCCGTTAGTGGGTTGTAGTATCCAAGCAAAGCCTTGGAATCGCGCCAGTCCGGGCGAACGGCGAGGAAGAGGAAGTTATTCCCTGAATCGTCCAGCAGTTCCGCGAGTTCTTGGGCGATCTTTGTCTTCCCGGTCCCGGTGAGACCCGAGAGGATAACAAAGCCCTTAGTTTTGAGGGCGGTGTAGAACTGGGAAACTAAATGGGAGGGATAGAGATAACCTTTTGAGGCAAAATATTCATCCAACTTAACAAACCTTGTATCAGTGCCTCTCTGGGCTATCTTCAGATTCTTCAGGACTTCAGGAGGTAGGTCGATCAGATACACCCCTTGAAGTTCCCATGGAGCTGGTAAACCTGTGACTTTAGTGTATCCAATAGGTCTATCTAGTTCCCTAAAGTCACTAAGTTTAACAACATAAAACTTTCCATTTTGAGACTTTTTGAACCAGCTTTCTGCAAATTCTTTGTACTTTTCATTCCAGATCCCAATTTTTTCAAAAAGTTCTATAACTTTCTCCTTTGTTAGTTCTTTAGGGGGCTCTGCTACGACTGAATATCCGACAATCTTTCCATGAACATCATGGAGAATTATATCGCCCACCTTCAAGAGGCCAATCTTCCCATAGCGACCATTCCAATACTTTCCATCTGCAGGGGACCAGAGAAAACGACCAACATGGTTCTCCGTGTAGATCTTGCCAGGAGGTTTTGTTATTTCCATGTAAACTTTCCTTGCCCTATTAATCCCAGTCCCAAATGACTTATCACCAATCACATTTTTCCACCTCCGGAACAAACCTCAGATAACCAACGCCGCTTAATTCTCCAATCAAAACTTCATCCAGGGTGTATTTCTTAACCCTACCTTCTTTTACGTCAAAAAATAGACTTTTCTTCCCGGGATAAACCACGACTGCAAACCTACCCCCAAGAGCATCCCGGTACGTGTGCATTTTGTAAACATCCTCCAGCTTCGCCCAGGTCCCATAATTCCCCGTTTTTTCTGCGGTTTCAGTTTCCTCGTCGAATTTTTCTATCTCTTTTGGCTCATCCACCACCTCAAGCTTGAACTTTGCATCGAAGACTCCAATGAGTTCCGTGCTTTTCTTTGAGGGATTTCCGTTAAAGAGCGAGAAGTCTGGTCTGAGCGTCACAGAGTAGCTCCACCTCCTTGGGGTTAGCCGCTTGTTGTAGTAGAGCCTCCAGCCGTTGTCGAATTCAGCGTAAACATTTCCTTTCTCAGAGAGCTCACCTGCAGGAAGCACGTGGATTTTGAGCTCTTTCTTTCCAAGAATCTCTCCGAGTTCGTCAACGAGCCTGAAGAAGGCCCAGTACTCGTACAGCTTGGCGATGTCCTTATTGTCTATCGCCCTCTGCAGCTCCTCGAAGAAAGGAAGGTGGGAAGTGAATTCCCTGTAAAGCTCCAGCAGTTCACGGTAGCCGTCACCCTTCAGAAGGGTTTGTGAGGTGTATGGAAAAAACGTCATCTCGCCAATGTCCTCCCAGAGTCCATTGCTCCTTATAAACTCAAGCTCCCCGAGGAGTTCCTGTATCCTTTCGATGTCTGCATCTCTCTCGCCACCAAATGCCTCAAGAACGCGCTCGCTCCACTCAATTAGCAAGTTGAGGAAATACTTGGCAAACCGATTCTCGGGAGTGTCGAAGCTCTCGTACTTCCTGTATCCCAAGACCCTAGTTGGGGTATAGCCGTTCAGGTAATCCGCTATCAGAACACCCTCCCCCGCGGGAGCCAGGTATTTTGGGTGCTGGACGATGGACAGGAGGGTCTCAGGGGTTATCTCATCCACTTCGTCTATTCTCATCCATTCCCCTTCAACCACAAGCTTCCTCTTCATTCTGCGGAGTACGGTTTCAAAGGCCTCGACGATTCTTTCACCGTTCGAGCGAAGGAAGTGGTAGGCGAAGAGTTCGTTGATCGGCTCATCGCTTTCCAAGGTCGAGAACCCAGTGGGAGACTCCAGCTGAAAGGGGATGGAACTCGAATACCGAAGAATTTCGCCTGTTAATGTCCCTACAAAAGCGTTCTGGAGGCGTGAGAGCCTTTCAATACCGTAGCCTTCAAATGACGAGAGAAGCTCTGGGTACATCCTTGAAACTTTGAGCGAAAGAACCTCAACGGGAACTTTTGTTGTTTTGCCGCCTTCAAACAGAAGAACCAATTTAGAAAGGCCAATAAAATTCCCGAAGGATACAACAAAGAGTCCGTTTTTGAGCATTCTCGCGGGTTTGCCGTTGATTAGAACTGTCTTGAGACTGTTGTTCTCCCCTTCGACATAATAGTCCGTCCATTCGATTAGATAGATTCTATCTTTCCCTTTAAATGCCCGACAGCCTGCTTTAGCGGAGAATATTTTCCAACCATCGAGCGGCGTTCCATCAATGCACCCCATGGCTGCACCGAAAAGTTATTCCAGTTGAGTGCTAATAAGCATTTTGGAAAGAACAAAAGAGGCAAAAGGGTGAGGGGCAATCAAAGCCCCAGCATCTCTTTCGCGGCCTTAATTCCTAGGTCGAAGGCCTTCATGTTCACGTCTATCGTCTTCGGCGGAACGCTGACCTTTATGACTTCCCTTACGTGCTCGGCCGAGAGTGGAAAGCCGGGCGTTTGAGTCAAAGCCCCGATGAGGACGACGTTGGTGGTAACGATGTTCCCTGCCTTGAGGGCCAGCTCTTCAGCGTCGAAGGCCATAAACTTGCCTCCAAAGTCTTCCTCGATGATTTTTCTCATCTCTTCTAAGCTCGGATAAGTGGCGAGGCCCATAGAGACCTGGACAGGTGGAATAGGTCTCGCGTTGGTGAAAACCAGACCACCCTTCTTCAGATAGTTAATGTAACGTAAAGCCTCAACCGGCTCAAAGCTGAGTATGACGTCAGCCTTTCCCTCTGGAACCATCGCGCCGTAGACATCTTCGCCAAAGCGGACGTAGGCTATGACCGAACCAAAGCGCTGGCTCATTCCGTGAACCTCGCCAACGCGAACCTTGTAGCCAGCCCTCAAAGCCGCCCAGCCTAACAGGTTTGCTGCCGTGAGGATTCCCTGGCCGCCAACTCCCGTGATAACGATGTTATACTCCCTCATCTCACTCACCCTCCTCCATGGGCTCGAAGGCTCCAAACGGACACACTTGAGCACAACCACCGCAGCCCCAGCACATCGTCGGGTCTATCTTAGCTTTCTTCTTCTCGGCGTCCCAGTATATCGCCGGACAGCCGTAGGCGTTGATACATATCTTACAGCCAGTACACTTGTCCTCGATGACGTGGTAGATGGGCCACTTCTCTCCAGCGCGCCTCATCTGACCTATCCTGTAGAGTGCACAGGGCTGTCTGGCAACGACAACGCTTACGCCGTCAACGGCCAGAGCTTCTTTGATTGCCTTCTCAGTTGCCTTTATGTCATATGGGTCCACAACTTTAACAAAGTCCGCCCCCATGGCCTTTGCGACTTCCTCTATGAGTATCCTTTTACCGGGCCCGTGGGGAGTGTCTCCGGTTCCAGGGTTGGGCTGGTCACCAGTCATTGCCGTGACGAGGTTGTCAAGGACGACTATGACCACATTGGAGCGGTTGTAGATGGCATTTGCCAAAGCCGGAAGTCCTGTGTGGAAGAAGGTCGAGTCTCCTATGGTGGCAACGATTATCTTCTTTTCTTTCCCTGTCTTCCTCTCTTCCTCACCTGGAACGCCGTTCAAAGCGACGTCGAGGCCATGGGCCATACCTATGGAGCCACCCATCGCTATCGTGGTGTCAACGGTCTTGAGCGGTGGCAGAACGCCGAGGGTGTAACAGCCTATATCGCTCGGGAATATGGCCCTTGGAGTTGCGGCGCGCCTAATCGCGTAGAATGTGTTCCTGTGCGGACAGGCCGGACAGAGGCTCGGGGGCCTCGGCGGGACTATCTTTGAGACCTTCTCGTACTTTCTGTCTATCTCCTCGAAGTCTATCGGTGTTTCCAGGCCGAGGAACTTTGCTACGGCCTCTACAGCTCTCCTCGTCGTCATCTCGTAAACGCGGGGAACAAGGTCCTTCCCGTGAATCGGAATCCTCAGGCCTTTGTCGTAGGCCCAGACCTTTACCTGCTCCTCAACGACCGGTTCAAGCTCCTCAACTATGAGGACCCTTTCAAGTCCCTCAAAGAACTTTTCAAGCAGGCCGTATGGAACCGGATACGGCGTTCCGAGCTTGAGCAACTTGACGTTCTCGACACCGAGCCATGCTAGGGCCTCTTTCACGTAGGCGTAGCTGAGACCCGGAGCGATTATACCGACCTTCGCGTTCTCATCGCCTTCAATCCAGTTGAAGGGGCTCTCGTTGAACTCCTCGCGGAACTTCTCGATAGTTTCAAGCAACCAGGGGTGCTTCTTCCTCTGGAAGGCTGGTATGTCAACGTACCTCTCGGGGTTCTTCTTGAAGTTCCCGAACTTTCTCTTGGCTTTTCTTATCTCCTCGGGCAGTTCTCCAAGAACAACGTCACCACGCATGTGGGAACTTCTGGTTGTTGTTCTAAGGATTACCATCTGCCCGTACTTCTCGCTCACCTCGAAGGCGTACTTTACCATGTCCTTCGCTTCCTGAACGCTCGAGGGTTCCAAAACAGGAATCCCCGCGTTTTTGGCTATCGCCCTTGTGTCCTGCTCGTTCTGACTGCTCCACATGCTCGGGTCATCTGCCACCATAACTATCAGCCCGCCGTTGACTCCCATGTATGTTGCTGTCATGAAGCTGTCCATGGCGACGTTAAGGCCAACGTGCTTCATTGCCGTCATTGCTCTAAGGCCACTCCATGAAGCGGCCAAAGCAGTCTCAAATGCCACCTTCTCGTTGGTGGAGTACTCCATGTAGACACCAGCCTTTTTGGCAACCATTGCCATCGTGTCGGTAAGTTCTGAGCTCGGTGTTCCGGGATACGCTGCGAAAACCGCTATGTTGCCCTCTAAAGCACCGCGCGCTATGGCCTGATTCCCGAGAAGGAGCACCCTCTCCCCTGGCTTGTCCCATAACACTATATCCGTAACCTTTGCCATCTAAACGGCACCTCCGGATATCTCATCAAGGTATTCGTTAAGTTGTTTTTCATCCAAAATATAAAACGCTTTAATACCCATCTTCTTAGCATGGGCCACCATATCTTTATCGGACGATATGAGTATTGCGTTGAACTTTTTGGCAGTGGCTATGAAGTAGGAATCCGCAGCCCTTGGATGAATCTTCCGGGCTATCGT
This sequence comes from Thermococcus sp., assembly GCF_015523185.1. NCBI lineage: Archaea > Methanobacteriati > Methanobacteriota > Thermococci > Thermococcales > Thermococcaceae > Thermococcus > Thermococcus sp. Next base: position 30,392 of record NZ_WAKV01000019.1, on the reverse strand, counting down.
CTTCGCATCCTCGAAGATCCAGTCTTCAGAGACTTGCAGAACCTTTGCCTCAAGGTATTCCACTGTTAAATCAACCGCCTCCTCTTTGCCGGTTAGTCTCTTCACTAAACTTATGGTTTCAACTACCCCTAGGCGAGGCATTAGTACGGGAATTCCACTGGCCTCAGCGGCAGAGATTGCCCTTCTCGCCAGTCTGTTCCTATCTTCTTTACCTTTAACTGGAATGATTGAGTCGATGAATGCCGATGTGTCAACCACGAGCATTCCGCATCTCCCGTAGGATTCTGTGGGGATCCTCTTTAATTTCCCCCACCAGAGTCTTCATTCTCTCATAGAGGTCGTCTATAGTAACTGGATTGGTGGGAATCTTGGGAACTTTTCTTTCATGGGGATCCGCTTTGACCTCCATCTCACTCATCCTCCAAAACACCAGCGTTCTTCGCCTGCTGAACGAGGGCGTAGGCACCAGCGGCCACATCCTCCGGTCTCTCATAGCTCGGGATTCCGTTAGCCTCGAGCAGTTCCTTGGCCTTCTCGCTGACGTAACCCGCCATGAAGAGCGCCAGAACTGGCTTTCCGTTGTTGACCTCCTTAACAGCTTTGATTACTCCCTCGGCGTGCTCCGTGGGCGTCATTCCCGCGAAGGTTGGGACGACGCATATCGCTATGAGCATGTCAACATTTGGGTCTTTGAGCAGGGCCTTCGCCGTCCTGTAGTAGTCCTCTCCCCTCGCGGAGGCTATCATGTCAACCGGGTTCTTAACTGCCGCCATCGGCGGGAGGAAGGAGCGCAGTTCCTCTATCGTCTTCTCCTCAAGGTCGGCCAGCTTCAACCCGCGCCTGTCAATCTGGTCCGCGGTGAGAACTCCCGGACCACCTGCGTTCGTCATTATCGCGATGCGCTTTCCTCTGGGCAGTGGCTGTGTGAAGGCCCTTGCCATGCTGAGCATGTCGTCTATGGTCTCGGCTATAAGAACGCCGCTCTGCTTAAAGGCCGCCTCATAAATCTTCCAGCTTCCCGCTAAAGAGCCGGTATGACTTGAAGCGGCCCTTGCCCCGCTCTCGCTTCTCCCGGCTTTTAGCGCTATAACGGGCTTCTTCTTGGTGACGCGCTTGGCAACTTCAATGAACTTCCTTCCGTCCTTTATTCCCTCAATATAGAGCGCTATTGCCTTGTCCTCCTCTGTGTCGGCCAGATACTCCATGAGCTCCGCGAAGTCAAGGTCGGCCATGTTGCCGACGCTTACGAACTTCGAGAACCCTATCCCCTCTTTAACCGTCTTGTAGACGATTCCCGCTCCCAAGGCACCGCTCTGGCTGACGAAGGCTATGTCTCCCTTTCTCGCGTCCATTATGAAGGTCGCGTTCATGTCGTTGTGAGTGTTCATAACGCCGACGCAGTTCGGACCGATGAGCCTCATCCCATATCTATGGGCAATCTCCACCAGCTCGCGCTCCTCTTTTTTGCCTTCCTCGCCGGTTTCGCCGAAACCAGCGGTTATGATAACCGCCCCTTTGACGCCTTTCTCTCCACAATCGATGAGCGTTTGCTTGACGAACCTCTTTGGAACAACTATTATGGCGAGGTCAACCTCGTCCGGGATGTCCTTGACATTCTTGTAGGCCTTAACCCCCTGAACGACCTCGTCCTTGACGTTGACGGGATAAACCTTGCCGTCTTTGTACTTCTTGAGGTTCTTAAAGACCTCATAGCCGAGTTTTAACGGGTCGTTCGATGCACCAATAACGGCTATGGCCTTCGGTTTGAAGAAGTAGTCTATGTCCATGAGCCTCACCGTTAAAATCTCCGTGGAATCGTATATAAGCTTTCCCAAAGAGAGCATCGGGGAATTTTGGGACATTATTGAGCTATTTGCGTTCATGAATGGGCGTTTTCCACCATCGAAAGCTTTAAGTAAGCTCCGGTTATTTTAATTCCGGAGGTGGTGAAAATGGTGAAGGTTCGCTTTTTGGGACATGCCGCTTTCTACATCGAGGGGAGCAAGAGAATCCTGATAGACCCCTTCCTCAGCGGAAACCCGCAGGCCGCTGTAAAGCCGGAGGAAATTGAGGCCGACCTTATTCTGGTCACCCACGCCCACGGCGACCACATTGGAGATGCCATAGAGATAGCCAGGAGAACTGGGGCGAAGATTGTTGCCATGTTCGACGTAGCGAACTACATCAACCAGCAGGCCAACGGTTCCGTTGAGACGATAGGCATGAACTACGGGCCAACGGAGATAGACGGCGTTGGAATCATCCAAGTTCCAGCCTGGCACTCAAGCAGTGACGGGGTTCACAGCATAGGGAACGCCTCCGGCTATATCGTCAAGCTCGACGGAAAGACCATCTACCACGCTGGGGACACCTTCGTGTTCCTCGACATGGGACTTTTCAGCGAGCTCTACGGACCGATTGACGTGGCTTTGCTTCCAATAGGCGGCCATTTCACGATGGGGCCAAGAGAAGCGGCAAAGGCAGTTGAGCTCCTCAAACCGAAGAAAGTCGTGCCGATGCACTACAACACATGGCCACCGATTTCAGCCAATCCAGAGGAGTTCAAGAAGCTCGTAGGGGACAGGGCTGAGGTTATAATCCTCAAGCCCGGCGAAGAGCTCGAGCTTTGAAAAACCTTTTAAAAGCCTCTCCTAATTCCCTTTTTAGGTGGTGAAATGGGCAAACGTATGTGGTTCTTTGTCTTTGCACTGGTTCTAATGTCCCTAATCTCACTCGTTCATCCCGTTCATGCCCAAACAGAAAGCTCTCCCTACGACATTATAATCGTTAGAAACGACAACCTGATTGACTACATAGTTGCCATCCCATATTCAAAGCTCCTTGGTGTCCCTATTCTTCCCGTTAATCCCAACGAGCTCGATACGGCAACTCTTGCTCAGCTCCAGAGCTACGAGCAGTTTGGCTGGTATAAGGTACTCGTAATAGGTGACTATAAAGCCATTAGTCAGAAAGTGCAGGAGCAGTTAATCAGCCTCGGGTTCCAAGTGACCAGAATAGGTGGAGCAACAAGGGTAGACACCTCTGTTAAGCTTGCCGAGGAGTTTTACCCAAACGGTGCTAACACCGTTGTCCTTGCAAGTGCCAGTGACTACGGCTCGGCCTTAGCCGCCGCTAGGTGGGCGATGACATACAATAACCCCCTTCTTTTAACGAATCCAGATAACCTCTCGAAGTCAGTAATTGAAGGTCTAAAAAAACTTCATCCACGACAAGTCGTTCTAATCGGCGCGGGCATGTCCAAGAACATCGAGAAAGAACTCCAGGCATTAGGTTATCAGACCTACTGGGTGAAGGAGAGCATAACGATAACGGTTTCATCCTCCACGGTGCCGGCTAAGACCAATTGGACCCTCGTTATAGGTGCCGTGATAGTCACTCTCGCGATAGCAATTCCGGCTTCCCTCTACTACGCCAAGAAGAAGTGGTCGGCCAACAAGGTCCCTATTGAGGTCTTAACCGAGAAGGAGCGCATAGTGGTGAAGGCAATTCTCGACAGAGGGGGAACCGTCAAGCAGGAGGAGTTGCCTGAGTTAACCGGCTACTCAAGGCCGACGATAAGCAGAATCATCCAAGAGCTCGAGAAGAAACAGCTAGTCGAGAGGGAAAAGGTTGGAAAGACGTTCATAGTCAGGCTGACCAAGGAGATAGTTATGCGCGAGTAGCGGTCGGCTAAGCCCTCCGCTCATCACTTCTCAGGATCCTGGCTGTTTCTTCATCCCGCAAGAAAAGAAGGAAATCACTTGCGGAAGAGATAGCCATGGGCCCTGTTCACGTGCCTCGTGAAGGCCTTGGCATCGCGGAAGACCATTCCGCACCTCGGACAGCGGAAGAGTATCTCCCCGTCCCTGTCCTTAATCTTTATGGCCTTCAGCACCGCCATCTCCTCCACCCCCGAGCGGAGTTTTGATTCCTGTTTTTAAACTTTGCTAAACCCATATCCTGTTGCCCTTGACCTTGAGGTAGCCGAGTGTTTGGAGTGTTTTGAGAAAGTCCTCCATGGCATCTTCGTCGTAGTAGATGTTTATCCTCTCGTTTCTGCCCTCGACGGTTATTGGCTCAAGCTCCATGATTGCCTCGATGAGCTCGTTCTTCCTCCTGTACTTCTCGGCGAGCTCAAGTATTTTTTCTGCCAGAACGGAGCGGGCTATTCCATCGAACATCGCTTCAACGTAGCTCTCCTCTGTTGCGTAGCTTTCCGCAATTTCAAGGGCAGTCTCAATGAGCTCCCTTTCAACTTCAAGAACCTCGACGTAGTAGTGCTTTTCGAGGGTGTATTCAGTTACAAGAGTCGCGCTGAGCTCTTCCTCCAGCTCTTCCAGTTCCTCACCGATTTCCTCCACCGGGAAGCGGAGCTCCAGGGTGAGCGTGTCTAATGGAAGCTTTTCCCTAAGGAGGAAGCCCCCCTCGGTTTCCTCGATGGCGTTCGCCTCAATCAATGCACTCACAACCGAGAGCTTTGGCAAATCTGGCTCCTCGAAGAGAGTTCCAAGCTCTTTGGTTTCGCCCGGTTTCCAGTCCTCAATGAGTTCATCGTAGGCTAGCTTAACTGCCTCAAGCTCCTCCCCAATGGCAGGAACACTGGAAGCTATTTCCACGAGTTCTGCGTAGGTTCCCCTAATTACGACGTAGTGTTCAATCTCCGCCCTGGTTTCCTCCCGGGTCTTGTTCATTATTCCCGCCCTACTGAGCTCCCTTGATAGGGCGTTCATGTCATCTTTAGTGAGCACCTCAAACCTCATCTTCTTCCCCTGTATCTGAAACCCCTTCGCCGTTATAACCTTTCCCCGACCCATCCAACAGGGTGGTGAGGAGTGCCTTCAAGGGTTTGTTGTGCAGTCTCGCGATTGTCTCCTTCACCTCATCCACAAGGTTACGCTCAAACCTCGCGTAGAGCAACAGCCCGTAGGCCATCAACTTTGGGTTTCCCTCGCCGAGACGCTCTATTGCGCTCGCTAGTGAGGGGTTGTTCAGGAGCTCTTCCGCTAGGGTTTCCAAAGCTTTCCTGTCATCGCTTTCAACGGCCCTCTTCAGGGGCTCATAAAAGGCCTTGAGAACTAGTCTAGCCATCCTCTCCCTCTCAAGAAACTCCCTTCCCGGTTCTTCTTTTTTTTCCCGGGTCAGGAGGTAGTAGATTAGGGGCACGCTGAAGGCAACTATCATCAGGATGTAGAGACCTGTGGGTATTGCAACTCCTGAGGGAGACCTTTTTGAGATGAACACTATTATGACAAGGCCAATTGTAAACCACAGTAACATACCCGCAAGGTAATAAATTGAGTAATCCTTAACCTTGAGGCTCTTAGCTCTAGCACCGAATTCTTCTATTCTTCTCAGGTTCGCTTCGGCTATATCAATCTCCGCCTGAAGGCGTTTTATCCTGCGGTCAATCTCGATGATAGTGTCCCTTTTCATTAACTTCACCGATAGTTTTGTTTTGGGGCTATTACTTAATTAGTTTTTACTCGGTCACCAGGCGGTAGAAGGCGATTGCACCTACGAGGGCGTAGGCGTACTGGGTTATGAACTTGTAGAGAAACGCAACGACTATCGCCGTTGGACTGTCCCCTATCGCGAGTGTAATACCAAGCTCGTTTGCCCCTATTCCGCCTGGGGTTCCAAGGATACCCCCTAGGAAGTTTGAGTATAGAATCGCCTCAAGGAAGCTGATATATCTCTCATGAATCCCAAAGGTTCTGGCCGTTAGGTAAAGGGTAGCTGAGTTAGTCAGCGCGAGCAGGATTCCAGCGGTGATGGCCAGAAGAACGGTCTTCGTATTCCCCCGGGCACGGTGCCATCCAGAGTACATCTCCTCAAGAGTTTTCAGCCGGTTAATTGGTCTGAGAAGGGAGTATATGAAATAGTACGTCGTTTTGTCAAACACTATTGCAATAAAAAGAACGAGAGCAAGGATTAGGGCGGTAACGTTCTTCCCAATGATAGCAATAAGGAGAAGCCCCGACAAAAACTCAGTGGCTATGGCCAGCAATCCAACCCCCATAGTGTACCAGTAGTCGGTTCCAAGTAACTTGACTTTCACCAGAACGCCCACTGCAGTGTTGAGTGAGAACCCCAAATAAGTTCCCGAGAGCGTTGCCAGAAGAGTCCTTCTAAACGAGACTCTCGAGGCATGGTGGACATAGATATACCAGAGGATTGTGTAGAGCATGTACCCTATAAAACCAGTGGCTACGGCCGTCAGGAAGTACGGAGATAGCAGAGAAGAAACACTCAGATTTACTTTAGATGCTTCCGAATAGACTTTATGCACTAAGTATGCCGTTATGAGGGCCGTAACGAGGAGAGTCCAGAGCTTTCTCCTTTTCACGGTTTTCACTCCTTCTCAAGGAGTTCCCTGACGTATCTTGGCATCTGGAAGAGGGTCTCATGCCTCTCCGGGTCGTAGTAGTAGAGCTCCTTGGGGGCCCTGCTGATGTCAATCTTTCCAAAGTCTATCTTCCCCTTAACCCCAACGAGGAAGCTCCAAGGAGATGCATAGCCTATCACCGGGAAGCTGAAGTAGTAGACCCTGTCGAAGACCTTTTTCATGGCCCTGTACGCATCAAGGAGCTCGTTGGTGAAGAGGTAAACGCTCCCCGCCTGAGTGATATATATTCCGGGGTCGTTGAGCTTCTCGTAAGCAGTTCTGTAGAATTCCTCCGAGAACAGCAACTTGGCCGGCCCAACGGGGTCTGTTGAATCAACGATTATGGCATCGAAGTGCTCTCCGGTTTCCTCCAAGTATTTCACGCCGTCTCCAATTATCAGTTCGGTCCTCGGGTCCTCAAAGGCCCCCCTATCAATTCCGAGGTAAATCCTCGAGACCTCCACCACCATCTCGTCTATCTCAACCATAGTAACCTTTTCGACGTCGTATCTGAGAACTTCCCTTAGTGTTCCCCCGTCGCCGCCGCCTATGATGAGGACTCTCTTCGGGCTCGGGTGCGCGAGCATTACTGGGTGAACGAGGACCTCGTGGTAGCTCTCCTCGCCGACCTCGACGAGCTGGACCGTGCCGTCGAGAACGAGCAGTTTACCGAAGCCCTCAGTCTCGTAGAGTTCGAGCCTCTGGTATTTTGTCTGGGTCTCGAAGAGCCTCTCCTTGACCTTGAATCCAACGCCGTAGCCCCGGGGATACCACTCGATAAATGCCCTCTCCTCCTCGCTGTAGCCCATAAGCCTCACCTGAGGTTAGCTCAGCTTTGTGGTTTTAAACCTATGGGTTTTCACGGGACAAAGTTATTAAGGCCCCTCTGAGAGTTAGTATTGATGTCTGAGACGGAACTTAGAAGAAGGCTCGCTCAGAGGATAACCACTCTATGGAGTGAAATAACGCGGGACGATAATGGGATACCTCACATAGTTGGTGAAATAAACGCTAACCCTAAGTTAGACGTTGACATTAACGTAGCCTTTTTCGATGACTATCGTTTAGAGCGTTTTCTCGATGATGGAGTGCTTTTCTTTGTCTTTCCTGCTGATGATGACAGTCCCAGGGCGTTGTTCTTTTCTCTCTGGCGTTTTCTCCAGGGAAAAGGTGTTCCAAAGCTCCTAATTCCAGGAGCGAAAATTGAGGGTCCCCTGAGCGAGTCGCTGGTAAAGCTCGGCTTCGAGGTTCTGTGGATGACTGGCGACTCGATAGTCGAAGTCTGGGCCACAAAGGGAAGGCTTCGATACGAGATGGTCTTTCAAAGAACTGGGGAAAACGAGTTCACGCTGGTTGAAAGGAAAAGGGTTCAGTAGGGGAACATGACAACAACGGCTATCGCTGCCGCTGGCTTGTCCTTAACGGTGATTTCGGCGCTCGCGACCTTGAATTCCGCCAGTTCCCAGCCCCTGCTGGCAAAGCCCTCCTCTACCATCTTCCTGACTATCCTCTCAGCTTCTTCCTTGGTGCAGTAACCCGCGTACTCATAGATTAATCCCCCTTCGTTGTTCTTGCTTATCCCGACTCCCAAAGCGGCGCTGATGGTCATTCCAGGCTCGTCGCTCTCGATGTGGGCATAGACCGTTGGGAGGAGCATTCCAATCGGAACGTCGTGGACTTTGTCCATCCACTCGATGTGCGCAGGAATGACACTGCTGAGCTTGACTAGGTTAACGTTGCCTATGCCCAGCTTGAGGAGAGCGTTGTCAAAGGCGTTGAGCTTGGTTCCGCCTTCGGCGGTGGCCGCTCCAAGGAAAGCCCTCTTGGGTGTCGTCCAGCTCATTTTCACCACCCTAAAAGCCCTTCAATCACACCACCGCTTAGCTTCAAGCTTATAAACCTTGCCCAAAATTCATTAGTTTTCCACTGCCGTCAAAATCCTCCCAATGGTTGCCGAGAGGAATATTCCCGCGACGGAGGTGAAAGCCGTTATCGAATAGAGCTCGCCGGTCAGAACGCCATAGCTGTTGCCGAGGTCGGCAACGAGGAGTCCAAGGATTCCGAAGCTGACTAATCCAGTGGCCTTCGCGAGGGAGCTTACTGGTTTTCCGTCCCACTCGAGGATTATAGTTAGGAGGAAGCGGATAATGTATACAACGAAGAACCCGTAGAGGACCATGATGGTTATCTCCGCCCTGAAGTTCATGCCACGCCAGGCGAAGAAAATCGGCGCGAATATTCCACTCGTTACACCGCTGAGTATAGTTTCCAGCCTCTCGTACTGTTTCGTACCTACTAAATCGCTGTGGAGGAGAAGTCCTGCCAGAAAACCGCCGATTGTGAAGTGCATTCCAACTTCCTCGCTTATGAATCCGAGCGTTGCTGCGAAGACCATGAACAGGCCGAAGACGGCCTCATCGCTCTTCAGCTTCCTCAGCTGGGTTACGAGCCAGACCTTGTGCTGGATTCCAATCTTGTAGTTGATGTAGAGGACTCCGCCTATGAAGAGGGCCTGCTTCGCTATTGTAACAAAGAGGTTCGTCATGCTCTCCGCGCCTTTGAAGTTCGCGAGGATGTAGACGAGGATAAGTATTGCCACCTCGCTGATTATCGCGTATGAGAGTGCCACGTGGAGGTAATCATCCCCAAAGAAGCGCTTGAGCTTCACAACTATAGGGGCGCTGGCCACCGCTAGTATTGAAGCCGCCAGCAGGTTGCCGGTTCCAATTCTATACCCTGTAAAGGGCAGGGTGACGAGTAGCATAACCCCCAGCGTGGCGAGGTAAACGGGAAGGGCCTTTCTTCCACCCATATGAAGCTCTTCCGGCGTTATCTCAAGCCCAGCAGAAATCATAAGGAAGAAGATTCCAAACTCCGCGAGAAGGTTCATTTCCTCGGCGGGAACGTTGGTGAGAACGTAGCCGAGGATTAAACCCGCTGTTATCTCACCCACTATTCCCGGGTAGCCGAGCCTTTCGAAGAGCTCCGCGAGGAACCTGCCCAGGGCGATAATTATGAGGACGTAGCCTATTATCTGCATTCCCTCACCCCGCCTTAGAGTCCCCTAAATTCTGTGCCCGGCACGATATAAGCGTTTCCATTTCGAGAAAGGTTTAAATGCTCAAACCTGTTACATCGAGCGGTGATGTTCATGATTGAGGTCGGTGAATACAGGGTCAAGGAGGGCCTCTACTACACCAAGGACCACGAGTGGATTCAGGTTCTTGAGGACGGAACTGTTTTGGTGGGCATAAGCGACTACGCCCAGAAGGAGCTCGGCGACCTCGCTTATGTCGAGCTCCCCGAGGTTGGGAAGGAGGTTAGCAAGGGCGACGTCCTCTGTGAGCTTGAGAGCGTTAAGGCCGTAAGTGAAGTCTACGCTCCGGTCAGCGGTGAAGTAGTTGAGGTCAACGAGGAACTTGAAGATAGCCCCGAGTTGCTCAACGAGGACCCCTACGAGCACTGGATAGCCAAGCTCAAGCCGAGCAACATTGAGGAGGAACTCAAAGAACTCATGGACGCGGAAGCCTACGCCAAGTACCTTGAGAGCCTCTGAGCAAGGCTTTAATACTTTTCTCTCCTATTCTCCCCCGGTGTTTTGCCATGAAGGTTCTCAAAGAGTGGGACGTCAAAGTAAAGCTCGTCAAGACAAGGAGGGGAGCGATTCTCCACATGATAGAGCTCGAGCCCGGGCACTTCTACCTCGAGCAGAACCCCCTCAAGGACTCCAAGTACGGAGTTGCCTACAGGAAGATTAAGGAGAACTTCCCGGAGTTCTACATGTTCTGGGAGATTAAGAACAACCGCTACACGGGGAAGCTTCTGGCGGGGGCTTTCTTAGAAAAGAAGGAAATAGATGACTTCATAACGCTGTTGGCACAGACAGAGGACTTCAAAAAGTTCGAAGAAATCCTAGAGGAGATTGAAGAGATAGAGGAGTGAGCTCGGCTTCATTTTTTCATCATTTTGTCAGATACCCTAGAGGTCGTCATCGCTCATCCTCTCTTTTTAGAAAAGGGATATTAGAAGAGGGATAAAAACCTGACGGCTCAGTCAGTATACCCCTCATCACGCTTCAGCTACCGTGAGGTTCGTCATTGCCGTTTGAATTGTGAAATTGGGCTGAAAAAAACTAGCGCCAACTTCTGGAGAAAGTATTGGTGGAAAAATGAAAACCTCAGGCGTTAGCCTTTCCTTCCCTCTTCTTCGTGAGGTACTCGTGTATCGCCTTTGCGGCTTTTCTTCCGTCGCCCATAGCAAGTATAACCGTTGCCTCTCCCCTTATCGCGTCGCCACCGGCGAAGACTCCAGGAATGCTGGTCATCATGTTTTCATCAACGACAATCCTTCCGCGCTCGACTTTAAGGCCTGGTGTGTTAATGATGAGCCTGTTCGGGTGCTTTCCGATGGCTATAATGACAGTATCGGCCTCAATCGTCACGTATTCACCGGTTCCCTTTATCTTCCTTTTTCCTCTTGCGTCTCTTTCCTCCAGGGGCATCATCTTCTCGAACTTCACAGCCTTAACGTTGCCGTTCTCGTCGCCTATGAACTCGACGGGGTTTACGAAATAGACAAACTTTATGCCCTCTTCCTTGGCGTGAGCAACCTCTTCCTCTCTAGCCGAGACGTCCTCCTCGCCGCGGCGGTAGGCTATTATTACCTCCGCCCCAAAGCGCCTGGCACTTCTCGCTGCGTCCATCGCGGTGTTTCCGGCGCCTATGACGATAACGCGCTTTCCGACCTTAACTGGGGTATCGTACTCCGGGAACAGGTAGGCCTTCATGAGGTTGACCCTTGTGAGGAACTCGTTGGCGGTGTAAATCCCGTTGAGGTTTATACCCGGTGCGTTGATTAGCCTCGGCGTTCCAGCACCGGAGCCTATGAAGACAGCATCGTACTCCTGGAGGAGTTCCTCAATCGTTACGGTCTTTCCGACAATGTGGTCGGTGAGTATTTTAACGCCGAGCTTCCTGAGCTTGTCTATCTCGCTTTCAACTATGCTCTTTGGCAGTCTGAACTCGGGAATGCCGTACATCAGGACTCCTCCGGGCTCGTGGAGGGCCTCGTAGATAGTAACGTCGTAGCCGAGCTTGGCCAGTTCGCCAGCGGCGGTAAGTCCCGCTGGCCCGGCACCTATGATGGCAACCTTCTGCCCCTTCTTCTCTATCCTCGGCACCATCTCGAAGAGGAGCTGTTCGTCTATACCCTTCTCACGGGCGTAGTCGGCCACAAACCTCTCGAGCTTGCCGATGTTTATCTTGTCACCCACTCTGCCCATGACACAGTTCATCTCACACTGGTCCTCCTGCGGACAGACCCTTCCCGTCGTAGCTGGAAGGGAGTTGCAGGCCCAGATTACCTGAAGGGCCTCCGTTACAGCTTTGTCAGGGTCGTCGCGGTACTCGACGAGCTTTCCTATGAAGCCCGGAATGTTGATGTGAACGGGACAGCCCTTGATACAGGGCGCGTAGTTAGCTGGACACTGCAAACAGCGCTCGGCTTCCTTAACAGCTAACTCGAAGGTATAGCCGAGGTTGACCTCTTTGAAGTCGTGTATTCTCTCCTCAGGAGGTCTTTCAGGAGTGGGAACGCGCTCCTTGATGAGCTTTCTCTTAACGGCCATTTCACTCACCCCTCAGGGACTTGAGGTACTCCTCAAGGGCCCGCCTCTCCATATCGGTGTAGAAGCCAACCCTATGGATAAGCTCATCCCAATCAACCTTGTATGCATCGAACCCTGGTCCGTCAATGCAGGCGAACTTGACTTCTCCCCCAACGGTAACACGGCAAGAACCGCACATGCCCGTTCCATCCACCATAATCGGGTGGAGGTCAGCGTGCATTGGAACGCCGAATTCTTTAACGACCTCGAAAACAGCTTTCTGCGCACCTGCAGGGCCAACGGTAAGAATGAAGTCAAAGTGTTCCTTACTAAGGAGTTCCCTAACCCTCTCTGCTCCCCTCTTGGCTATTTCGTTTACAATCTCCTTTGTACCCCATCCCTCTTGTATGTCAAAGCCCTCAACGAGATGCCTCGATACTGACTTCTCGAATTCGTTCTTGAGAATAACCATGGGCCATGGCGTGACGTGAAGAGCAGTCACCTCGTTTCCGGCCTCTTGGAGGGCTTTGGCTATTGGGAAGACCTCAACTATACCGGCACTTAGGCCAATGGTAAGAACCCTGCCAAAATTCTCTATCGGTGCGGGATTCCCAAGCGGACCGGCAACGTTTAGAAGGTAATCCCCGGGCTTGAGCTCGTTGGCCATCCTCATCGTCGTCTTCCCGCGGACGAAGGTTATCAGGACAATCCAGCCCTCGTCCCTGTCCCACATAACTGGTGTGAGGGGAATCCTTTCACCGTTTGGAAAGGCCCTGACGATGACGAACTGGCCTGCCTGAACCTTTCTAGCCACGTGGGGAGCTTCAATTTTGTACATAACATGCTTCGGGGCAATTTCCTTCTTCTCAAGTATTCGATACACGATGAACACCTCCGTGCATGAGCCCAAAGTTGGACATCTAAATGTTCAGAACCCTCAGTGTTTATAAACCTGTGCTCAACCTAAGGTTTAAAACTCCGAAGGGATTTCGATGGACAATTCTGAAACCCGGAGGAAACGCTTTTTAACCAGGGGGAAAAGCCCATATGGTGTTGGTAATGGAGGGCAAAAGATTAGTTTATCACATCTCAGTTATTACAACCGCCCTTGGCATGTTCCTCCCGCTGCTTTACGGTGCCGTTGGACCCATCAGGGAAGTTTTGGGGAGCAACCCGCTCCTGAAGTCGCTCGCAATAATCGTTCTCAGCTGGGTAATCGCCTACTTAATCTTCGAGGAGAAAGGGGAGAGCAGAGAGGATACGTTCACAGCTTCCTGAGAAACGTTATGTAACCCGTATGAGCCAGCATGGTCGTCTTCGGCCTCATGCAGTCCCTTTTAACTTCCTGTTCCCTGACAAGGACCTCAACCACCTTTGGCTTCATGAAGTGCTCTCTGTACTCCTCCAGCGCCCTGAAGAAGCGGTGGACCTGGTTCATGCATGGCGTATAGGCCACGAAGTAACCCCCGGGCCTTAAAACGTCAACCGCGTGCGGAAGAACGTTCTCGGGCTGGGGAAGGTCGAGGACGATGTGGTCTGCCCTTTCTTCATCTATCCCATCGTAGATGCTCTTGTTTTTTAGAATAACTCTGTCAGAGAAACCGGCGAGCTCTATGTTCTTCTTCGCTATCTCGTAGAAGTCCTCCCTCACTTCGTAGCTTACCACCTTCCCAGTCGGCCCTACAGCGTTGGCGAGAAAAATCGTTAGGGCCCCGCTTCCGGCGCCAGCCTCTATGACAGTATCCCCAGGCGAGATTCCGGCGTAGGCTATGATTACTCCAGCGTCCTTTGGGTGGACTATCTGCGGTCCACGCTTCATCTTTGCTATTATGTCTTTGACGTCCGGCTTTAGCGCTACGAATGTTTCCCCCTTGTGGCTCTCTATTCTAGTTCCATAGGGCTTTCCTATGAGCTCACCCAGGTTGAGTATTCCTAAATCGGTGTGGAACTCGCGTTCCTCAACCTTCACGAGGTAGCGCTTTCCGCGCCTGTCCACGAGAAGAACTCTGCCCCCCCTCTCAATCACCGGCCCCACCGTCCCTGTAAACCCGTAGAGTTCCCTCCAAGACCTCTACTATGGCAGTGCTAAGCTCCTCCAGCATAGCCAGGTGAGAGCGCTTTATGACGTCGGAGTTCACGAAGTTTATCACTATCAAATCCTCAGCTGGAATCGTGCTGACTGCCGTGAGGATTGACTTTATAGCGTTTTCGGGGTTGAAATGTATGTAGTTGGCCAGTCCAAAGGTCACAAGGTATCTGGGCTTCTTTGGGAGTCTAGATATCTTGCTCATAATCGAGTGGTAGCTCCTCAGGAAGGTGTGGGGGTCGTAGCTCGGGACGATGTCCTCTAGAATATCGCCGTAGGTCACCGTTCCGGGGCCGACTCTAACTACCTTCAGCTCCTTCAGGAGCTCCAGAACCCGGGAGTAATCAACGTCACCCCGCCTCATGAACTTTCTGAGGAGAATCTCGCCCATTCCAAAGAAGTCAACAACCACTATCCCATCGTCGCTTACGGCCGGCAACAGCTCTCCCCACGCAACGTTCTCTATGGGTTCTCGCGAGTGATACTCGATTAAAACAATGTCTCCGGGAGTTATGAGGCCAAGCACGTCCTTTTCAAGGTTTTTAACGACCATGACCTTCACCAAAAGGGTTTTTAACGGTCTATCTTTTAAAGCTTGTTGGGTGAGAGTATGAAGTTTGCCGTGTGGCCCAGCGAGCTCGACTCAAGACTGAGCAGGAAGTACGGGAGGATTGTCCCCAAGAACGTCGCGGTCAACGCTCCAAAGCTTTCTGAGATTGAAGATGCCGCTGTGATTCTCGGAATGAAGGTTGTGGAGAAGGACCACAGCAAGCTTAACCCGAGACTTTCAGGCCTCGACGAGGAGCTTAGAACCTACGGCTTCCTCAGGATTGAGAGCCCCCACGGAAAGGGTAAGAGCCTCAAAATGATTGCAGAGAAGATTAGGGAACTCCGTTCAAGGGCAAAGTCCGGGAAGGGCAAAGCTAAGAGGAAGAGAAAATGATTACTCCTCTTCCATTTCAACTACTATCGCGGTGGTAGTGTCTATAACGCCGTCTATGTTATGTATGTCGTGGAGGATTCTCCTGGTGAGCTCTCCGAGGTCTTTAGCCTCGATGTGGACGATGGCATCGTAGGGGCCGGTGACGGCATCTGCCTTTGTAACGCCCGGTATCTGCTTGAGAGCCTCGATAACGCTCTCAACTTTTCCGATTTCTACAGTCAACAAAACATACGACCTAACCATTGGCATCACCGCCGAAATTCTCTTCGCCCTTTAGTTGGAGCTCCGCTCATTTAAGCTTTTCGTAGTTTGGCCATTTCGACAATATCAGTTATTGGTGTTGCTAGATGTTCATCATCCATACAAACAGGATGTCGAAAAATTTATACGGTGTTTAAAGTTAGGACTAAGTGCTCCACTCAACAGAGGTGGACGTTTATGAAGGGAAAAGTGGCAGTAACACTTCTGCTGGTTTTTGTTGTAGCGTTTTCAGTGGTTGCCAGCGGCTGTATTGGAGGAGGAAGTAATGCCACGACCACCACAATAAGCCCCGCGGGAGGTTCTACTTCCACCTCTCAGGCATCGTCCACTCAAACGACATCAAGTTCTTCAACAACCGTACAGTCGTCCAAAGCAGTAACATACATTGAGGAGCACCTATCCAATGCAACTGTTATAGAAACTCCGAAGTACGTCGTCGTCGTTGGGCCCGAGGGAAAGGGGGCCAAAGTTTCGAACCTTCCCAACAAGCCGGTCATAGTGGTCTCTTACAAGGTCGATGAGAAGAAGACTCCCAGCATAGAGGAGCTCATGAAGAACCAGCAGGGCTTCGGTCAAATAAACCCCGCTTTCCTCCGTGACCCAAGGATGGACGCTTTAATCCAGCTCGGCAGGAAAGTGACTGACCCCAACATTAGGGAGGCAATATATAATGCCCTCTATATCCTCGCCAACAAGGAGGTTCCCGAGATAATCCTCGGTGATACAAAAGCCACCCGCGTCTACTGGAACTGGGTTCACAACTGGTACTACAACCCCGTTCTTGCACCGCGCTGGGATCTCGTTTTGGAGGACAAGAACGCACCGACGGTCAGCATTGGAATAGGCAACTATAAGAACGAGCCCGGAACAATCGTCGAAACAACCATAGGATGGCCGAGCTCCTTTGACCCGGCATTTGACTACGAGACCTTTGGATGGGCCCTCTACCACAACGTTGGTGATACCCTCGTTACATACTGGGAGAACGAGACCAAGAAGGTTTCACCCGACTTGGCTGTTGCGTGGGCTCACAACAAAGACGGAACCGTCTGGTATTTTGTTATAAGGGGTGGGGTTAAGGCCTACGACCCCAAGACTGGCAAGCTCTATCCGATTAACGCTACGGACGTTGAATTTGAGTTCTGGCGCGTTCTCAGGGCAGGTTACTCCGTAAACTGGATGCTGGCAACCTACACTGACCTTAACAAGAGCTATGCAATGAGCGATAATGAGTTTGAAAAGGTTCTCCAGAACGGTGGAATAATAGCCGACTTCAACGGCAAGACAAAGGAAGTTAAGAGCCTCAACGAGCTCCTCCAGTTCTTCGGCTACAGCGGACCAACTGCTGGAGTGTACAAGCTCGTTCTTCCGCACCCATACGGTGGAATACTGAGTGTTCTTGCAGACCCATACCTGATGGTCATCCCCGCGAAATACATGCTCGGAGACAAGTACGAAGAGGCCATGAAGGCTTCTGACTGGGGCAGGAAACCATGGGAATGGGCCAAATACGTCCAGCCGGGTTCAAAGGACCCAATACACCAAATGCTCCAGGACAACTACATTGGAGTGTTCACCGGGCCGTTCTACATTAAAGACGCCAAGCAGAACAGCTACATAATCCTCGAGAGGAACCCCTACTACTGGAACTCCAGTGTCTGGAGCAAGCTGGAAGAGAAGTATCCGAACTACGTCACGACCAAGCGTGTCATATACGTCCTCTCGGACGATGCAACAACGCGCATAAGCCTCTTCCAGAAGGGTGTTGCGGATATAGCGGCGGTTCCAGTTGACAGGCTTGATGCAGTCAAGAACCTCAAGCTCGACAACTTTGAGTCAAAGATTGACTCCTTTGTCACACCTGATATGGTGTTCATAGTTCTCAACGCCGCGAAGAAGCCCTTCGATAACGTCAAAGTGAGGGAGGCCCTTGCATGGGCAACACCCTACGAGCAGATT
This sequence comes from Thermococcus sp., assembly GCF_015523185.1. Lineage (NCBI taxonomy): Archaea > Methanobacteriati > Methanobacteriota > Thermococci > Thermococcales > Thermococcaceae > Thermococcus > Thermococcus sp. Next base: position 13,153 of record NZ_WAKV01000019.1, on the reverse strand, counting down.
TACCAGGCGGTTTACAAGGGTTACATGGTGCCGAACTACGGCCCGATTCCAATTGGATGGCTCGGCTACACCGAGTGCTGTGTCATCAAGTACAAGTACAACATCGCAAAGGCACTCCAGCTTATCAGGGAGTCCGGCATAAACCCAAGCGATTACACCATAACTATTTATTACAACACCGGAAACACCCAGCGTGAAAAGATAGCAACGCTCCTCCAGAACACGTGGGGACAGCTTGGTTTCAAGATTTCAGTTACGCCTCTCTCGTGGCCGACACTCCTGAGCAAGACAGCCAGCGGAGACTTTGACGTCTACATCGTTGGATGGGCACCCGACTTCCTTGACCCCGATGACTACGTTGGTCCGTTCCTCCAGAGTGCTGTTGTTTTCGACAGCCTCAACTACGAGGTTATTGAAGGGTGAACCCTTTCTTTTCTTTTGCTCCTCTTTTGGTTCTCAACGGCAGGGAGGGAAACGACGTGGCAGGGCTTGGAAAATTCCTGGTGAGAAGGGCGCTGACATTTATCCCAACTCTCATTGGAGTTACGCTCATTGTTTTCGTTATAGCCTACGTGATTCCCGCCAATCCAGTCCGTGCCTGGGCGGGGGGTGAAAAGGCTTCCCAAGCCGCGATTGAAATGATTAAGAAGGAGTACCATCTTGACCAGCCGTGGTACGACCAGTACATCTTTCTTGTGAAGGGCCTCTTTACGAACTCTCTCCTTGACCCATTAAATCAGGAGCCCGTCTTTGACAACATAGGGAACAGGTTCGTTGTGACTTTTCAACTGGCATTGTTTGCATTCTTCTTTGTTGTACTTATGGGATTGCCACTTGGAATAATCTCAGCTCTCAAGAGGAACAGCACAGTGGACATGGTGCTCAGAATAATAGCCTTGGTTTTCATATCAACTCCGATTTACGTCATAGCTTACCTGTTTATATGGCTCTTCTTTATCCACTGGAACGCGACAACACTCGCAGGAATACCTCCGGGACCACCACATAAGATAACCCATATCCCTGTGATAGACGACATCCTAACCCTCAACTGGAGCAACTTCGTTCAGCAGGTAAAACGTTTCTGGCTCCCGGGCTTTACCCTTGGAATAGCGGCAGCTGGTGTTCTAATGAGGTTCACCAGGAACTCCTTCCTTGAGGCATACAGTAGGGACAGCACGCTATTCCTCAAGGCCAAGGGAGTCCCCAAGGGAAGGCTTTACAGGCACGTCCTTAAGAATGCTCTAGTCCCTGTGATAACCATACTGGCCCTCCAGTTCGGTGGGCTTCTGGCTGGAACACCGATTACGGAGACCGTTTTCAACCTCCCAGGAATAGGTCGCTACGCACTCCAGGCAATAATGTATCTGGACTTCCCGGCTTTGATAGGTGTCACGTTCCTCTATGCGATAGTCTTCGTCACGGCAAACCTGATAGCTGACATACTCTACGCGATAATCGACCCGAGGGTTAGGTTCTGAGGGTGGTGGGCATGGCCGAACAGGGGGAGTACGAACCAAAGGAAGAGTACGAGATGAGCATACTGGATAGAATCAGCGACAGGCTCATAGATGGCCTTGCATCCTTTATAAGCCTCTTCAAAAAGGACTGGAAGAGAAGGAACCAGTCGAGAATTAAAGAATGGAAGCTAATGGCATACGCCATAAATCGGTCTCCTCCAACGTTGCTAGGGCTTTTCATAGTCATCATTTACATCTTCATTGGCATCTTTGGACCGTACCTGGCTCCCTGGTCGTATGACTTCTTCCCGGTAAACTACAACTACTCAACCCAGCTTGCACCACCGGGCTCGACTTACTTCCTCAACGTTACGGAGCTCAAAAACGGGTACATAATCCACTACACAACATACATCCACTATCCCCTCGGTTCAGACACCTATGGAAGGGACGTGTTGAGTCTTCTTCTCGCGGGAGCCAGAACGGCACTGGTGCTGGACATATTTATCATCCTCATAGGCCCGACAATAGGAATAATTCTCGGACTGATTTCCGGCTACTACGGGGGAAAGGTTGACGAGACGATAATGCGTATCACGGACATGTTTCTGGCATTCCCAGGGCTTATACTTGCCATTGCCCTCTCAGCAGTACTCCCGAGCAGGATTCAGAACTTCCTGAATGCGCACACATGGGCCCAGACGTTCGTTTTAAAGCTCTTCGCATTGCACCCGAGGGACGTCAACAACCTTGGAAAGCTCTTGGCAGTTTTCGTCGCTCTAGTTATAGTCTGGTGGCCCGGTTATGCAAGGGTAACGCGTGGTTCAACGTTGACTGAGAAGGAAAACCTATACGTCGAGGCGGCTCGTGCGATAGGCCTACCAACCAGAACGATACTCTTCAGGCACATACTTCCCAACATCATAGGCCCGATTTTGGTCATGATTACGATGGATTTTGGCGGAATAATCCTTACTGAGGCTGGCCTGAGCTTCCTTGGACTCGGTGCAGTTCCGCCAATACCGGACTGGGGTAACCTCATCAACCAGGGTTCACAGCAGTTCCCGCAAGCTTGGTGGCTGGTTGCATTTCCGGGACTGGTCATAGTCACCGTCGTTCTCGGTTGGAACCTCCTCGGTGATGGTTTGAGAGACGTCCTTGACCCGAGGACAAGGAGAAGCCTTGAGTTCAAACTCAAGAAGAAGTCCGGTGGGGGTGAAGAGAATGCCTGAGCCCATCATAGAAATCAAAAACCTCAGCGTTTACTTCTACACCTATGCAGGTGTTGTCAAGGCGATAGAGAACGTGTCCTTTGACATCTACCGTGGCGAAACGCTGGCCCTCGTCGGTGAGACCGGCTGTGGAAAAAGTGTCACCTCAAGGGCGATAACCAAGCTCATCGAGAGCCCCGGTAGGATAGTGAACGGTCAGGTGATTTACCACCGGGATGACGGTTCAAAGATAGATTTGCTCAAGCTCAGCGAAGAGGAGATAAGGGAAATCAGGGGTAACGAGATAGCATATATCTTCCAAGACCCACATTCTTCCCTCGACCCCCTATACACCGTTGGTTATCAGATAGGTGAGGCCATGGAAGTTCACGGCAAGGTCAGGAACATAAAAGAAGGTATAGCGAAGGCCGTAAACATTCTTAGGGAAGTTCTCATCCCCGACCCCGAAAACAGGGTGAAGAACTACCCACACGAGCTTTCTGGAGGTATGAAGCAGAGGGTTGTGATTGGAATTGGGATAGCCAACAACCCAAGATTGCTCATAGCTGACGAACCCACAACCGCGCTCGACGTTACCGTTCAGGCCCAGATACTCGAGCTTCTCAACGAGCTTAAGAAAAAGTACAACGCGACAGTTCTCCTTATAACCCACAATCTGGGTGTGGTTGCAGAAACGGCCCAGCGCGTTGTTGTTATGTATGCAGGAAAAGTCGTTGAGATAGGCAGTGTTGACCAGATATTCCACAACCCCCTACATCCGTACACTATTGCACTTCTCAGGGCGGTTCCAAACCCCCTAAAGAGGATAGAAAAGCTCGAGAGCATTCCCGGAACAGTCCCGAACCTTATAACTCCACCGAAGGGCTGTCGCTTCCACCCCAGGTGCCCCCTGGCGGAAGAGCGTTGCAGAAAAGAGGAGCCCAAACTCAAGGAGATAGAACCGGGCCATTTTGTGGCCTGCCACAGGTACTGAGGTGGTGACGATGGAACCAGTGCTCAAGGTTGAAAACCTCAAAAAGTATTTCCCCGTTAGAAGCCTCCTGAGAACTGTTGCGTGGGTTAAAGCCGTTGATGGGGTCAGCTTCGAGATAATGCCAGGCGAAACCTTTGGACTAGTTGGGGAAAGCGGTTGCGGGAAGACAACCACGGGAAGAACAATACTAAGGCTCATCGAACCGACTGAGGGCAAGATTACCTTTATGGGAAAGGACGTGACCGAGCTAAAGGGGAAGGAACTCCTATGGTTCAGGCGACACGCCCAGATAATGTTTCAGGACCCATATTCCTCCCTTAACCCGAGACAGACCGTTTTCAACATTATAATGGAGCCAGTCAAGTTCCACGGTATCGAAGTTGATGACCCAGAGGAGTTCGTTATACGGCTGTTGGAGAGCGTCGGTCTTAACGAGATGCACCTCTACCGCTATCCCCACGAGTTCTCCGGAGGACAGAGGCAGAGGATTGCATTGGCCAAAATACTCGCACTTCAGCCCGACTTCGTCGTCCTTGACGAACCAACCTCTGCCCTCGACGTTTCAGTTCAGGCTAACATTTTAAACACCCTCAAAGAGCTCCAGAAGAAGCATGGCTTTTCGTATCTATTCATAAGCCATGACCTCGGCGTTGTCAAATATATGAGCCACCGCATGGGAGTGATGTACCTCGGAAAGCTCGTGGAGTTAGGGCCAGCCGAGAGAATCTTTGAGAACCCACTACATCCATATACCCAGATGCTCCTCTCAGCCATACCAATCCCTGACCCAGAACTCGCAAAGAAAAAGAAGAAAATGGAAATCAAGGGCGAACCTCCGAGTCCAATCAACCCACCGAAGGGCTGTCGCTTCCACCCCAGGTGCCCCCTGGCCAAGGAAGGACTCTGTGACAAGAAAGAACCCCCTCTCGTCGAAGTCGAGAAGGACCACTACGTAGCCTGCTGGCTCTACGCAAAGTCCTGAGCCCTTTTCTTTATTTCCTTCGTTACTCCAACGTTTTTAAAAAGCGCGGAGAAAAATGCCGTCCTGAAAGCCGGGTCGATTTTGAGGAGGTTGGTGTAGACCTTGTCAACTCCATCCTCTCCGAGAACCTGTCTATCGCCGAGCCAGAGCTTCCTGTAAAGAACTCCCAGTTCCGTAATTTCAACACCTCCAAGTTCGTCTTCATCTTTAATGTCCAATATTCTCTCCAGCAACGCAAGGGCAAGCGAATACTCCCTCTCAACCTTCGATAGCTCCTCGTCTATTGCAACGTGTCTGCTGTGTCCTGTTGGGATTCCAAGTATTCTCCAGACGTTCCAGCGCCTCATGTGGGTTATCCTCTTTTCCCTAACTTCCTTTGAGTTTTCTAAGAGTTCTCGGTAAAGCCCCTTCAGGAGTTCTCCAACGGGTTTTTCCAGAAGCTTAGGGAGCGCATCGTTGGCCTTTTCACTCAGGACTACCGCCGAGGTATCTTTTATCATAACAACTTTCCTGGGCTCAAGGGAGACGAACTCGATGAAGTAAGTGTCAATCGCAAAGGTTCCCCTCTTTTTCCCGTCTCTTCTTACTTCAAAGAGAACGTATGGAACGTTCATGGCCATCCCAAACCTATTTAACTACCTCCTCAATAAGGCTTGCGGTTGAGATGAAGGTTGAGAAACTCCCAGTGGACGAGAGGATAAAGGGCATCATCAAAGGCAGGGGCATAAAGAAACTCTATCCACCGCAAGCTGAGGCTTTAAAGAGCGGTGTTTTAAAGGGCAGAAACCTGGTCCTTGCAATTCCCACCGCCAGCGGGAAGACCCTTGTGAGCGAGATAGTCATGGTGAACAGGCTCCTCAGGGAGGGGGGCAAAGCGGTTTACCTCGTTCCGCTGAAGGCCCTGGCCGAGGAGAAATACCGCGAGTTCAAGGAGTGGGAAAAACTCGGCCTTAAAATTGCCGCGACAACCGGCGACTACGACTCAACGGACGAATGGCTTGGAAAATATGACATAATAGTTGCTACCGCCGAGAAGTTCGACTCCCTCCTGAGGCATAACGCCAGATGGATTGACGATGTAAAACTAGTGGTTGCCGACGAGGTTCACCTTATCGGTTCGTACGACAGGGGAGCGACGCTGGAGATGATTCTAACGCACATGCTCGGGAGGGCTCAAATTTTGGCCCTGAGTGCCACCGTCGGAAACGCTGAGGAGCTGGCGGAATGGCTTGATGCAGAACTTGTAGTTAGTGACTGGCGCCCCGTTGAGCTAAAGAGAGGGGTTTTCCATACGGGAACACTCATCTGGGAGGACGGTAAGGTAGAGACTTACCCCGAGAACTGGTATTCACTCGTTGTCGATGCCGTAAAGAGGGGTAAAGGGGCCCTCGTCTTCGTAAACACAAGGAGGAGTGCAGAGAAGGAAGCGATAGCCCTCTCAAGGCTGGTATCAAGTCACCTCACCAAACCAGAAAAAAGGGCCCTTGAGAGTTTGACTTCCCAGCTTGAGGACAACCCCACGAGCGAGAAGTTAAAGAGGGCTCTTAAAGGCGGTGTTGCTTTCCACCATGCCGGACTAAGCAGAGCCGAGAGGACTTTGATAGAAGATGCCTTCAGGGAGGGGCTGATTAAGGTCATAACGGCGACGCCGACACTATCAGCTGGAGTAAATCTTCCCTCATTTAGAGTAATAATCCGTGACACTAAAAGATACGCGGGCTTTGGCTGGACGGACATTCCAGTCCTTGAGATACAGCAGATGATGGGTCGTGCCGGAAGGCCGAAGTACGACAGGGTTGGAGAGGCAATAATAATAGCGAGAACTGACGAACCCGGCAAGCTGATGGAGCGCTACATACGGGGGAAGCCGGAGAAGCTGTTCTCAATGCTCGCCAACGAGCAGGCCTTCAGAAGCCAGATTTTGGCCCTAATCACGAACTTTGGAGTGGAGAACTTCGGAGAGCTGGTTCGATTCCTCGAAAAAACCTTTTACGCCCACCAGAGAAAGGATTTGAGTTCCCTGGAATACAAGGCCAAGAACGTTGTTTACTTCCTAATTGAGAACGAGTTCATCGACTTGGACCTTGAGGAGAAGTTTATGCCCCTGCCCTTCGGCAAGAGGACGTCCCAGCTCTACATAGACCCCCTCACGGCTAAAAAGTTCAAGGACGCCTTCCCGAAACTTGAGAAAAACCCGAACCCCTTTGGAATCTTCCAGCTCATCGCCTCAACTCCAGACATGGCGACTTTAACAGCCAGAAGGCGTGAAATGGAGGACTACCTCGACCTGGCATACGAGCTTGAGGGGGAGCTCTACTCGAGCATACCCTACTATGAGGATTCCCGCTTCCAGGGTTTCCTGAGCCAGATAAAGACAGCTAAAGTCCTCCTCGACTGGATAAACGAGGTTCCTGAGACGAGAATTTATGAGACCTACGCGATAGACCCGGGCGACCTCTACAGACTCCTGGAGCTGGCCGACTGGTTGATGTATTCTCTCATAGAGCTCTACAAGCTCTTTGAACCAAGAGAGGATGTCCTCCAATACCTTAGGGACCTGCACCTAAGGCTCAGACACGGCGTTCGCGAGGAGCTCCTTGAGCTGGTTAAACTTCCGAACATCGGAAGGAAGAGGGCTAGAGCACTTTACAACGCCGGCTTCAGGAGAGTTGAGGAAATAGCCAACGCGAAACCAGCGGAGCTTCTCGCCGTTGAGGGAATCGGAGCTAAAATCCTCGACGGAATATACAGATACCTCGGGATTGAGAAAAGGGTAACCAACGAAAAGCCAAAGCGGAAGGGAACCCTTGAGGACTTCCTCAGATAGCCTCTCCTTCTCCCCCCGTCCAGAGAACAAAGACGTTTCTTCCCGGGTTGAGGCCGTTTTCGTGGGCCTTAATGTAGAGCCTCCCGCCGGTTCTCTGGCCGAGGAAATACATCAGGACAAAGGCCAGTATAAAGGGAACTCCCGAGGCGTTCCAGCTGAGTCCAGCTAAGTGTCTCATAAGCACTACGAGGGGAACCGGAAGGTGAACGGCCAAAGCCCATTCGAGTTTGTTGCCCGTTCTCTTTGCATGTGCCCTCCAAAACCCGAACGGAATATTTACGAGGAATGTAACTATGAGTCCGATAATGAACCAGCTCACGTTCATCGTTCTCACCAATATCGTTCTTGTGACAAACCTTAAAAAGTTTTGCTACCCTAATTGAACCTTAACTTTTTTAAAGCTCCTCCCCGCTACTCGGGGTGGGCTCGATGATTGTAATAGTGACAGGAATGCCAGGTTCTGGAAAGAGCAAAATCGTGAAAGAGTTTGAGAAGAGAGGTTTTCCAAACGTTTCTCTCGGCGATATCGTGCGCGAGGAGACTATAAAGCGGGGCCTTAAGCTTACCAAGGAGAACGTTGCCAAGGTGAGCATAAGGCTGAGGCAGGAGCTAGGCCAGAATGCCGTGGCTAAGCTCGCCGTTAGGAAGGTGGAAGAGCTCCTGAAAAAAAGTCCAATCGTCGTTATTGATGGGGTTCGTTCCCTGGACGAGGTGGGAACGTTTAGAGGAGCCTTTCCGGATGAGGACATCGTCATAGTGGCCGTCCACACCCCGCCAAAGCTTCGCTTCGAAAGGCTTAAAGCCCGCGGAAGGCACGATGACCCCAAAACGTGGGAGGACTTTGAGGAGAGGGACTGGAAAGAGCTTCGCTTTGGAATCGGTGGCGTTATAGCGATGGCTGACTACATGCTCGTTAACGATGGGGGCAAGGAGGATTATGAGAAAAAAGTCAGGGAACTCGTCGAGGTTATCCTAGCATTGAGTCGAGGAGAAGCATAACGTAGAAGCCCGCGAAAAAGCCCAGTGTGACCAAGGTCTCATTCTTCTCACTTTCGTATATCTCTGGAATCATCTCCTTCACCGTGACGTAGAGCATCGCCCCGCCGGCCATTCCAAGGCCGTAAGGCAGGAGCCAGCTGAAGAGCGTGAAAAAGTAGGCACCGAGCAGAACCATAGCCATTTCCGCAAAACCGCTGAGGATTCCCATCAGAATTGGTTGGAGGCGTTTCTTCTGGAGTGTGGCGAGCGGAAGGGAGACAACTGTTCCCTCCGGAAAGTCTTGTATTCCTATGGCTATCGCCGTAACGAGGCCGACTTCAAGGTTGTAGACGAGCGACGTTCCAACTGCCATACCCTCGGGCAGATTGTGGATTATGACCGCTATCACCAAAAGCCAGACTTTCCTGAGGCGGTTTTTCATGGATTTTGGGCCCTCGTAGCCTTTAACGAGGTGCTCGTGTGGTAGGAGCCGGTCTATTGCATAGATGAGGAGAACCCCAAGGGCTATCCCAATTCCAGCGGGGGCAAAAGAGTCAGTGCTCTCTATCGCGGGGAGAATTAAGGAGGTGAAGGAAGCGACTATCATTACTCCAGCGGCAAAGCTCAGGGAGAAGTCAACTCCCTCCTCGGGTATCCTTCTGGCAAAGATTGCAACCATTGCACCGAGTGATGTCATTATCGCAACGAATAGACCGGCGTAAAAGGCCACCCACATTATCTCACCGTTTGAAACCGAGAGCATCCAATCCGCAAGGTTCTGGATGAAGTTTTCTAACATCATTAGGCCACCCTAATAAATTTGGTGGTTGGGTTTATAAGCCTTCTTCAGAGCTTAAACCGGTGAGTGAGATGGAGGAGCTCTTTGAAGAGGTTGAGCTCGAGGCGTACGTTTATCCCACGGAGGACATCGAGAAAGTCAAGAGGGCCATGCTGAACCTCGTTCCGGACCTTGAGTTTGAAACGTTCGAAAGGGATGAACACGTTATCCTGACAGGACGAACGAGGAGCAAAAAGGCCCTAAGCAGACTCTACGAACTCTTCCGCGGACAGGCGATACTCGATACAGCGAGGAGTTTTCTTGAGGAGGGCTACTTCGGGGAGGAGATAATCGTCAAGGTTAACAAGCAGGCCGCCTACGCCGGCGTCGTCAACTTCAACGAGGAGAGTCCGCTCGGGCCGATAACGATAATCATCAGAACAAAAAATCCAAAGAAACTCATGAAGTGGCTTGCCCCGAGGACGAAGGACGGCGTGCCAATAGAATAAAAAGAGATTAGGTGTTATTCCGGTTTCCTTTTTCGTCCCCAGCTTATCCTTGCCGTCAGGATTTTCTCGCTTGCGAAGACCCTCGCGGTTACGTAAAGGGTAGCCCCCGCTACGACCGTCAGGTAGAGTATGCTCATTCCAAGTGCCGTGTAATCCTTCGCTATAAGGTAGCGGTAGTCAACGATTGGATGGGCGAAGGGACTTGAGAGGAGCAGATACTTTCCAACGGCTGGAAGCGCGTTGAGGTCCACGAACATCAGGATGAAGGACGGAAAAGCTAGCGGTAGTATAACCGAGCTGACGATGGTGTTTGCGCTCTGCACGTCCTCCGCGAAAACAGCTAGAAGCATCGCCAGGCTCAGGGAAAAGGCTATCGTCAGGAACACCACGACACCGAAGAGGAGCGTTCCAAAGGGAGTTATTGAGAGGCCGAGCTCGCTTAGTGAGACGCCTGTTTCAGTCCCAAAGCCAGCCATGTACTGCTTAAGGCCAATCATGTAGGCAAGAGCCGCAATCATTCCCATAACGGCAGTTCCTGTTATCTTTGATGCGACTATCGTCGTTCTCTTCACCGGGAGCGTCAGAAGGGTTTCCAGAGTCTTGTTCTCCTTTTCGCTCGCCACGGCCCCTGCAGACATCTGGGAGGTTATCATGACCATTAGAAAGACAATGAGAGGCAATCCGTAGGCCTGAGAGGCCAGAACCTGGGAAACAACTGTTGGAGGAACGTTCACGATTCTACCGAGGAGATAGGACCTGCTCTCCACCCTTATCGGGTGTAGAATCGCGTCGGGATTTTTAGCCCCGAGTTCCTGAACTTTGAGCTTCGCTATCTCCTCCGAAAGGACGTTTATTACGGCGTTAATTCTGCCCTCGCTCACGCTCTCCTTCATTCCAGAGCCGATACCTTTAAAGACTCCGTATATTTGGAGGGTGGCAACCTTGTTCTCCTCTATGCTCTCGCTGAAGTTATGGGGAATCACAACTAACACGTTCTGGTTTTCTTCGAGGGCTTTTTTGAGCGCTTCATCCATGGAGTTGGCCTCTATCAGTGTAACCGACACGCTCGGCGTGACGTTAAGGGCCCTTATCAGCAACTCCCCGTACTTTCCGTCGTCGAAGTTCACAATTGCCACGTGGGTCTCTTTAGTTGCGCTCTCAAATCCAAACTGCATCATCTTTCCGAGTGCCGGATAAACAATCAGCGGGACGATTATAAGGCCAAAAATGAGCTTCTTATCCCTCATCAGGTTCTTGACTTCCTTTTTGGCCAGAACGAGAAAATCGCTCATGAGCCCTCACCTCCAACGGGTTCCGGAATGGAAACCCCGACGGCCCTCATGAAAACCTCCTCAAGGTTCTCCGCGTTGTATCTCCCCTTCAGCTCCTCCGGCGTTCCAGCTTCAACTATCCTCCCGCCTGAAATCATCGCCACCCTATCACAGAGGAACTCCACCTCCAGCATGTTGTGGCTTGAGATTAGAAAGGTCGTCCCCTCCTCCCTTGCAAAACGCCTTATCGTCTTCCTGATTTCGTAGGCGTTCACTATGTCAAGTCCGCTCGCGGGTTCGTCGAGTATGGCCAGCTTTGGCTTAACCATCAGAGCTCTAGCTATCAACAGCTTGCGCGTCATTCCCTTTGAGTACGTTGAAACTTTGTCGTCGAGCCTCTCCCCCAGGCCGGAAAGTTCAATGCCCAGTTTCAGCATTTTTCTGGCCTTCTCCTCGTTCTTGGCGTAAAGTCTCGCCATGAACTCAAGGTACTCCCTCCCCGTCAGGTTCTTGTAGGCACCGGCCTCCTCGGGGAGGTAGCTTATGAGGGCACGGACTTTCTCGGGGTCTTTAACCACGTCGTAGCCGGCTATCTTTGCAGTCCCGGAGGTGGGCTTGAGGAGGGTTGCAAGAATCTTGAGGGTAGTGCTCTTCCCGGCACCGTTGGGCCCGATTAGGCCGAATATTTCGCCCTCACCTATGGAGAAGCTTATTCCCCTGAGTGCCTTGATTTTGCCGTAGTCCTTCTCAAGGTTAATTACTTCAACTATCCCCATAAGCGACCCTCCCGAGGTTGTAGACAACGAGGCCGAGAGTGGCTAGAACCACGCCAAAGAGGAGAAGACCCTCTATCCCAGCGTATCCGGCTATGATTGCCGTTCCCAGGCCAGAGGAAACGGCGAGCCATCCGTTGAGCCGGTGAGTGTTTTTGAAGCCGTGGGAAAGCCCGATGAGGAGTGAGCCGAGCATCATAAGGCCCAGCTCCCCGGTCAGTAGGGAGACGTTTACACGGGTGGGAACCTTTCCGCTTGGAATTGCCATGCACGCCAGCCGCTCAACGGATGGCTTAGCAATCCCCAGCCCTATGCCCAGGAGATACAGGACCAAACCCATGGGTTTCTTCCAGTTCATCTCACTCACCCTCGTAGATGAAAACGTCCTCGATTTTAACGCCGAAGAACCTCGCAATCCTGAAGGCGAGCCTCAGGGAGGGGTCGTACTTGCCCTTCTCAATCGCTATAATCGTCTGCCTCGTAACGCCCAAGGCTTTGGCGAGCTCCTCCTGCGTTAGGCCTTTCTTCTCCCTCAGCTCGCGGAGGCGGTTTTTCATGGGACCACCTCGTTTCGTTACATCACTCTCTCATAGTAGTGTCTCAGGCTCAGTTTCAGGGCGGCGACGAGAACCATGAGGCCGGTTGCCAGATAGTAAGCGCTCCTGAGATAGGGCTTCTTTTCAGAAAGAAAGGCAAGGGTCACCACGAGAAAAGCCACAGTCAAGACAAGAACCTGAAGGGTTCTCCTTGAGGCAGCCTCCTCTATGCGGAGCGTTCTCTCATCGCTGAGAACCTCTCCCCGGCTCTTAAGCCACTCAGAGTAGAGAAGAATCGCGCCGATGGTCCCTATGAGGACACTAAAGGCAATGAGAGCGTTCCCTATCCACAGCGCTACGGCCAGCAGAGTGGTCGCTATGGCAGAAATCGTGTATCCGGCAAGTCTCCACTTTTCCACCGCCACCACCATGTAAAGTTTCCTTTACGTAAAGCTTCCTTTACATTCTTATAAGCCTTGCCCCCAAAGTTTTTTAAATCGAGGAGGAAAACTCAAAACCGCGCGGGGGTTGCCGAGCCTGGCCAAAGGCGCGGGATTTAGGGTCCCGTCCCGCAGGGGTTCCCGGGTTCAAATCCCGGCCCCCGCACCATTACAGCCCTTGCTTCGCAAGCGCTGGCGGAAGATTACGTGCATTTTTCTAAAGGTTTGATTTTTAGGGGGTTTAGCTTCATTTGCTCCTTGGAGAGTGTTTCACTCTAAAACGGCGTCCTTCGGACGCTAAAAACAAAGTTGAAACTGATTGAGGGTTTCGTTTAGTGTTAAACCCTAACTTGAATTGCCTTTTGTTAATGCACGACTAATCTTTGCCCTTTTG
>NZ_WAKV01000018.1 GCF_015523185.1 Thermococcus sp. | reverse complement strand
AGTACCAGCCGACCAAGTTAGCGGCCGACGAGGGTCTCTTTAAGACAGAGACGGGGGCACCTATGGTTGTCTTCGGTATCGTTGACGAGAAGAACCAGCAGGTGAAGTACGCAATAGAGATTCCAAAGCTCCTAAGCTGGCTGGCTTTCGGTGACTGGAACGCTAAAGTTCTAGGACTGCATGATGCGGCCAAGTACGTCTGGTACCAGCAGGTCCTCAACAACCCGAACTACGCAAACGAGAAGGTCAAGAAGCAGGTGGTTGACAGTATAATGAAGGCCTACGGCGTTAATCCGAACGACCCCAACGCCAACGAGAAGATGGTCAAGGTCCTTGAGGATGCCCTTCCGGTTGCCTTCATGTTCTACGCTTACCGCGTCATGGTCGGCCTTGGAACGCTTTTCATCCTGATAGGCCTCGTGGGAGTTCTACTGCTCCTCCTCGGCAAGCTCTACGATGCCAGATGGTTCCTCAAGGTACTGGTTGTTACAGTTCCGCTCCCGTGGCTGGCTGGAGAGGCTGGCTGGTTCACCCATGAGGTTGGAAGACAGCCATGGATGGTCTGGGGCATGGTGACGGTCAACAACGGTGCTTCGCCAAACGTCTCAACGACCAGCGTGCTGATAACCCTCATCGGCTTCGTCGTGGTCTACAGCATACTGTTCTACATCTGGCTCCACTTCGTCAGGAAGCTCATTAGGGAAGGACCGGAACCGGTTGAGGGCGATGTCACGTCAAAACCAGCTCCGGCCGTTAGTGTTGCGGGAGGTGGTCAGTGATGGACTACGCGACAGCTTGGTTTTACTTTTCCGCCTTCCTCCTTGGAATGTACCTTGCCTTTGACGGTTTCGACCTTGGAATAGGAACGTTGCTGGCCTTCATCAAAAACCAGAAGGACAGGGACGTACTAATCAACACAATCGCCCCTGTCTGGGACGGCAACGAGGTCTGGTTCATCACCTGGGGTGCGGGAATATTCGCGATGTGGCCGGCCCTATACGCGACGCTCTTCAGCACGTTCTACCTAGCGGTCTGGTTACTAGCGTTCCTGTTCATTTTCAGGGCAGTCGGCTTCGAGTTCAGGAACAAGAACAAGGAACTCTGGGACAAGCTGTTCGCCCTAGTCAGCGCCCTCATCCCGCTCGTCATTGGAGTCATAGTGGGCAACCTCATCATGGGCATACCCATAGACGCCGAGGGCTTCCACGGCTCGCTCCTGACGCTCTTCAGACCATATCCGCTGATAGTGGGCCTCTTCGTGCTCTTCGCGGTGCTCTGGCACGGGGCTAACTGGGGCGTCTACAAGACCACCGGAAAGCTTCAGGAGGAACTCAGGGGCTATGCCTTCAAGTTCTGGCTCCTCACGGTGGTCTTCCTCCTGCTGACAGTGATTGGCATGAAAATCTGGGCACCGCTCAGGTTCGAGAGGCTCATGACCCCGCTTGGCCTTGGGCTCACGCTAGTAATCCTCGTTGCAGGATTACTCGATGGTTACCTCATCAAGAAAGGTGCCGAGAAGCTGGCCTTCTACATCAGCTGGCTCGCATTCCCACTGGTGGTCTACCTAGTCTACTACAGCATGTACCCGTACTGGGTCATCTCCACCACCGACCCGAACTTCAGGCTCAGCATCCACGACTTAGCCGCTTCTCCTCTGACCCTCCAGGCGGTCCTCGGTGTCTCAGTGATCTTGGCAATAATCATCATGACATACACCCTCTACGTTTACAAGATGTTCGGCGGTAAGGTCACCGAAGCGGAAGGCTACTACTGAGTTCTTTTTCCTTCTTTTGATATTCGAACTTTTTTAGGGAAAAGTTTATAATTCGTTACAGCTAAGTTTCTTTTGGTAACCAGAGACGGTGGTCGAAATGCACCGAGGCAAATCTAAGGGCTCCTGGCCATATGATAAAAAGCCAGTTTTGGTTTTCTGGGAAACCACCAAAGCCTGCCAGCTTAAGTGCAAGCACTGTAGGGCGGAAGCTATCATTCAAGCCCTTCCCGGCGAACTAACAACAGAGGAAGGGAAGAAACTGATAGACTCACTCACTGAATTTGGAAGGCCCTACCCAATCTTAATCCTAACGGGTGGAGACCCCCTCATGAGAAAGGACATCTTCGACCTTATCGAATACGCAACTGAAAAGGGTATTCGCGTTGGTTTGGCTCCGGCCGTAACTCCACTCCTCACGGAGGATACGATTGATAAAATCGTCGAGCACGGCGTTAAGGCTGTAAGCATAAGCCTTGACAGTCCCTTCCAGGAGGTTCATGATTCCATAAGAGGCATCGAGGGGACGTGGGAGAGAACTGTCTGGTCGATAAAGGAGTTCCTCAAGCGAGACGTTGCAGTCCAAGTGAACACCGTCGTTATGCGCGAGACCCTTGAAGGCTTACCAGAGATGGTCAAGCTGTTGAAAGAGCTGGGCGTTGAAATCTGGGAGGTCTTCTACCTCGTTCCAACCGGCAGGGGCAACTTCAAGAACGATTTGAATCCGGAAGAGTGGGAAGACGTTACCCATTTCCTCTACGAGGCATCGAAGCATCTCCTCGTCAGAACAACAGAGGGGCCGATGTTCAGGAGAGTTGCCATCATGAGGAAGGCCCTAGAAGAGAAAGGCCTCGAGCCGGATAAGGTTCTGAAGCCAGGAGAGCTTTACTTCCGGCTGAAGCGCAGGTTGGTTGAACTCCTCGGAGAGGGTGGAGAGGCGAGAGCACAGACTATGGGAACGCGCGACGGGAAGGGTATAGTATTCATCGCCTACAACGGAAACGTCTATCCAAGTGGCTTCTTGCCCTATAGCGTGGGCAACGTGAGGGAGGAGAGCCTAGTTGAGATTTACAGGGAGAGCGAACTCATGAGAAAGCTCCGCTCGGCCGACTTCAAAGGACGGTGCGGTGCCTGTGAGTTTAAAGAGATATGCGGTGGGAGCAGAGCAAGGGCTTACGCTTACCATATAGACCCACTAGCCGAAGACCCGGCCTGTCCCTACGAGCCAGGTTCCTACCTCAGGCTCGCTCAAGAGTTTGGATTAGACTTCCCCATTGGCACCTTTGGAGAGCAGAAACCGGTTTGAGGTGGTTGGAATGAAGTGGAAAGCGGTTTTACTCGTCGGAATCCTGCTGGTTTCGGTTCTCGGTGCTGGCTGCATTGGAAGTTCGAACACCTCCACAACGGCAACCCCCACCCAAAAGGAAGTAACCGTCAAGGACTTAGTTGGGAGAAGCGTAACCGTGAAGGTTCCCGTCCAGAGAGCGGTAATCCTGTCAACTTCGGCCCTTGAGATGGTCCAGCTCCTCAACGCGAGCAATCAGGTCGTTGGAATCCCAGCGGAGGCAAGGGGAGATGCCTTCCTCAGTGCGGAACTGAAGAACAAAACCGTCGTTGGTAAGATGCTTAAGATAGACGACTGGGAGAAGGTTTTGGCATTAAAGCCCGACCTCATCGTGAACCTCTACCTCAAGAAGTTCTATGACGTTGACGAATTCCTCAACAGGTCGGCAAGCTACGGGATTCCTGTGATAATGCTCCGCGAGGATAAGCTTGAGGACATTCCGAAGGCCGTTTCTCTACTTGGGAAACTCTTCGGGAAGGAGAAGGAAGCCAGAGCCTTCGAGGAATACTTCAACGAGCAGGTGGCCGAGGTTAAGGCGATAGCCTCGAAGATACCGGCAGAGGACAGAAAGAAGGTAGTGATGATACAGCCGATAATGGGGAAGTATTACCTCGTCAACGGCAACGACGTTTTAGCTCAGGCGGTAAGGCTTGTCGGTGGGGACTACATGGTGAACATCACCTTCAACGGTTACACACCGGTTAGGGTGCCGATGGACAAGGAGAAGATAATCGCCAGCTACAAGGACGCGGACGTGATAATCCTTCTAACAAGTGCAGTAACGCCGTACGAGAAGATTGAGGAGCTTAAAAAGGAGATTCTGAGCGACGATGCGTGGAGGCAGATAAAGGCTGTCCGTGAGGGCAACGTCATAATACTGAGGGCCGATATGGGGAAAGATTCCTTCCTCCGGTGGAGCCCGAGGATGGCCGTCGGAATATGGGTCATCGGAAAGGCAGTCTATCCCAACTACTACCCCAGCTGGGAGGACAAAGCTAAGGAGTTCCTCCAGAAGTTCTATCCCTTCCTCTCCTAATTTCCATTTTGGGGTGGAAGAATGATAGCGGTCTTTCCGGCAAGCCTCGCGGAAATCGTCAAGCTGGTTGGAAATGGAGGCGAAATAGCTGGGGTAAACGAGGAAGTCAAACTCGATTACTGCCTGCCGGAGCTGGAGGACAGGCCAGTTATTGGCAAATACCTCAAGAGGACGAAGAAAACATACTGGGACGTTCTGGAGGGAATAAAGCCGAAACTAATCCTCGACTTCAGGGTTGAGAACCTTCACTCATCGGGCGAGCTGTATTCCTTTTCCGAACGGATTGGCGCCGATGTTCTTCTACTCGACTTTTTAAGAGTTGAGGACCTCGTTGAAGGGAGCAGACTGATAGCCGAAAAAACCAGCGGAGACTTCTCAAAGCTCGGAGAGTTTTACAATAAGCATATGTCCAGAATAGCCGAGGTCTCGGAGTCACTGGGAGAAAAGCCGAAGGTGGTTATGCTCTACCGCGGGATAAACGTCATAACTGGGACAAACGTAATAAGCGACGCGGTCGAGAAGGCCCACGCCGAGAGCCTCGGGAAGAGACTGAGAACGGAAAGGAAGGTCTATCCCCTTAAAAAGGAGGATTTCATCAGGCGTTTCAGCGATGCTGACCATATATTCCTTTTGACGAGCGTTCTGACAAACCGGGAGAGGCTCGAAGGGATAAGGGACGAGATGCTTGACTCGGCGGAATGGAGAAGGGTTAAAGCCGTTGATAGAGGCAACGTTCACATAGCTGGCTCGGCTTTAGACAGGGAAAGCTTTATGCGCTGGAGTCCCCGCTTAATTCCGGGAATCTACCAGATTGGAAGGCTCGTCCACGGGAAGGACTTTCCGGACTGGAGAAAGCCCGCGAAAGAGCTTTACAGCCTCTGTGGTGTTGAGGAATGAGAAGGCTGGCCCTCATAATCCTGCCATCACTCGCGGTATTCCTCGGAATCTTCGTGGGGAGTTATCCAACCAATCCCCTTCACCTAACTCCGGGAGCCGTAACGATAATCCGGGAAATCAGACTTCCAAGGACTTTGATGGGCATCTCCGCGGGAATAGCTCTCTCGTTGGGTGGCATGACCCTGCAGGCCGTTTTTCGAAATCCCCTGGTTGACACCTACATCCTAGGCGTTTCCTCTGGAGTGGCCCTAGGTGCGGCAATAGCCGTTGCCTTTTTGCCCTTCGCCGGCCTTGCTCCGCTCGCGCTCCTCTTCGGCCTCTTAGCTGTTTTCCTCGCCTACTGGATGGCGAGGATAAACGGTAGAGTTTCCACAGTTTCCCTGATTCTCGCGGGGATAATCATTACTGCCCTCTTCTCGGCTCTTCTTTCGCTCCTCGAACTCCTCCTTCCGAGCGAGAGTTTGT
Source organism: Thermococcus sp. (assembly GCF_015523185.1). NCBI lineage: Archaea > Methanobacteriati > Methanobacteriota > Thermococci > Thermococcales > Thermococcaceae > Thermococcus > Thermococcus sp. The sequence goes on along the minus strand of NZ_WAKV01000018.1, from coordinate 16,437 downwards.
CGGCTCTTGTGGTATGGCTGATGGGCAGTCTCTCAAACGCAGACTGGAGAACAGTGGCCTACTCCTTCCCCGGAGTTCTCACACTTGCTCTTCTCCTCTTCCTCCTCCGCTGGAACCTCAACGCGATGAGCTTGGGCGATGAGGCAGAGCTTTTGGGCCTGAACATTCACCTCTGGAGGGGTCTTTTCGTTTTTATATCAGCCTTAATGACTACTTTCGTTGTTTCTTTCACGGGGATAATCGGCTGGGTTGGATTAATGGTTCCCCACATGGCAAGGATGCTCGTCGGCCCGGAGCACTCAAAGCTCATCCCCGCGACAATCTCAATCGGAATAACCGTGATGGTTCTGGCTGATGTCGTTGTGAGGCTCCTCCCCGGTGATGTTCCTGTTGGGATAATAACGACTCTGGTAGGGGTTCCATTCTTCGGTTATCTGCTGAGAAAAACAGGGGGTGGATGGAGTTGAGGATTCTCATCGTTTACACAACCCGTTATGGAACGACAGAAAAGGCTGTCAATCTGGTTAAAAAGCTCTTCGAGGAGAGAAATCATAAGGTTGAAGTTGCCCATGTTGAAGAAAACCTATCGCCCGTTAATTACGACCTTGTCGTCATGGCTGCTCCCGTTTACCGTGACGGTCCGCACTGGGATTTGATGGAGTGGGTTGAGAAACACAGGGGAGAGCTTGAGGACGTTCCGAAGGTGTTCTTCCTGGTGGCCATGCATTTAGCGGGTTCTGTCTTCATGGGAAAGCTTCACGGAGGAATAGCCTACGCTCAGCCATTGATAGAGGCCTTCGAGATTCCGCCCTTCTACGGGACGCTTATTGGAGGAGAGATAGACCCGGATAAGCTGAGCGAGGAAGACAGGAGGAAGATGGTCAGGTTCTACGCAGTTCTCGGTGAAAAGCTTGAGAAGAAAAGCCTTTTCAATGAGAATGACATCGAAGCGTTCGTGAGGAGGGTTTTACTCTACTACGAATGGTTCGGGAAGCACTTCAAACGAGGCGAGGTCGAAAAGGCCAAAAACTTCGATTTCATGGAAAAGGTGAGGGAGCTTGAGAGGACTATGGGCTGAGGAAGTATCTTACTCCTACGGGGACTTCAGGATAGATGGGGTTAACCTTAAGGTTAATCCCGGTGAGCTGGTAGCTTTAATAGGGCCAAACGGAGCTGGAAAGAGCACATTGCTTAAGTTAATCTACGGAACGCTGAAGCCCTATAAAGGGCGGGTTTTGGTTGATGGGAGAGACATCCACAGGCTTTCACCAGGGGAGAGGGCCAAGCTTCTTGGCTTCATTCCTCAAAATCATGTTCCAACGTTCCCCTTCAAAGTTCTTGACTTCGTACTCCTCGGGGCTACTCCAGAACTGGGGCCGTTTGGCACTCCGGGCAAGAAGCACAGGGGAAAAGCCCGGGAACTTCTCAAAACGTTTGGCCTCGACTCCTACGCAGAAAAGCCCTACACCTCGCTGAGTGGGGGTCAGATAAGGCTCCTCCTGACGGCAAGGGCCTTGATGACATCGCCCAGATACCTCCTCCTCGACGAGCCGACGAGTGAGCTCGATTTGAAAAACGCCCTCCTCGTCCTGCAAACTGTGAAGAAGCTTGCGAGGGAAGGCGTTGGTGTTCTTTTAGTTATACACGACCCCAACTTAGCCTACCTCTTCGCCGACAGGCTCGTTCTGATGAGGGACGGAAGGATAATCGCCCAGGGAAAGCCGGATGAAGTCTTTGATGAGATGCTTTTAAGTGAGGCCTACGGAATAGAGCTTGAACTTATAGACTGCTCTGGTGAGACCGTTTTAAGGCCGAGGTTAGAGGTGTGAGCGATGAAGGACATGCGAGATTATCTCGACTGGCTTGAAAGAAAGGGCGAGCTTATCCGCGTTGAGGAGGAGCTTTCACCGGAGCTTGAGATTCCGGCCTTTCTGAGGAAGGTCATGTACGAAAAGAAGGGGGCCGTTCTCTTTGAGAGGGTTAAAGGCCATCCAGAGTGGAAGGCTGTTGGAAACCTCTTCACGAGCGTTGGAACCCTTAGAGAAGCCCTTGGTGTTAGCAAACTTGAGGAAATCGGCGAGAGGCCACTCAAACTCTTAGAGGGCATTCCGCTCGGCCTTTCTGACAAGCTCTCCTCCCTCGGAAGGCTGAAGGAGATTAGAACCTACCTCCCAAAAATCGTGAGAAAGGCGGAGTTCACGAAAAATGTAATCGAAGAAGAGCCATTGAACTTCATTCCAGCATTTAAGACGTGGCCAAAAGATGCCTCCCGCTATTTGACATATCCTCTCATCTGCTTCTCAGACCCAAAGGGAGTGAACTCAATCAGCGTTTACCGCGTTATGCTCCTCGATGGCAGGAGGGGAGTTGTCCACTGGCAGGTTCACAAGCGCGGAAGCCAGGCCTGGCGGGACTACCTTGAGAGGAACGACGGAAGAATGCCGGTGGCAATAGCGATAGGCTCTGACGTAGGAACCCTTCTAACGGCCGTCTCTCCGGTTCCCTATCCCATGGACAAGCTTCTCTTCGCAGGCTTTGTGAGGGGGAAAGGGCTTGAACTCTACCGCCTACCCAACGGCGTCCTCGTTCCGGCAAACGCTGAGGCAGTCATAGAGGGCTACGTTGACGTTAACGAGCTGAGCGAAGAGGGGCCCTTTGGAGACCACTTCGGCTTCTACGACAAACCAAGCGAGAGGAACGAGTTTTACCCTGTCTTCCACGCCGAAAGGTTGTATTACCGCGACGGCCCGATTTACTATGGTTCGGTCGTCGGGAAGCCACCTCTTGAGGATGCCGTCATCGGGAAAGCCATCGAGAGGATTTTCCTCCCGCTGATGAGGATGGTTCTGCCTGAAGTGGTTGACGTAAACTTCCCGGAGTACGGCGTCTTTCAAGGAGTGGCAATAGTTTCGATAAAGAAGCGTTATCCGGGTCAGGGCAAGAAAGTTCTCAATGCCCTCTGGGGAACGGGACAGATGGCGCTGACCAAGGTTATAATCGTCGTCAGCGAGGACATTAACGTCCACGACATAAACCAGGTCATCTGGGCGGTAGCTTCCTTCGTAAACCCAGAGAGAGACGTTTTGGTAATCCCGAACGCACACACAGACGCCCTTGACCCAGCGGTTCCAACCCCACCCCTTGGGAGTAAGCTGGGAATAGACGCTACGAGAAAGCTCCCGCTGGAGATGAACGGAAGAACCGTTGAGGAAGTTGAGGAGGCCCCCGAAGTCATTAGGAGGCTCGAAGAGCTTTTCAGAAAGTATCTGGGTGGTTGAGATGACCTTTGACCCCGGTGAAGTCAGTAAAGCAAGCAGGTTCCACGCCCTCATGAGGCTCGTCAGGATAGAGCACACGCTCTTCAGCCTGCCGTATGCTTATGCCGGAGCGCTCCTAAGCGGTTTCCATGTTACTTGGAGGGAAATAATACTCATGAGCCTCGCCCTCCTCGGGTTGAGGACAGCGGCTTTAGCCTACAACAACATAGCAGACATGGACATAGACAGTCTGAACCCGAGGACATGGAACAGGCCCCTGATTAAGGGAGCTGTAAAAATCAGCGACGCCTGGTGGCTCGTTGTTGTAGGCTCGGTTCTCTACTTTGTCTCGGCCGTTCTGCTAAACATCTGGACAGCTTTGCTCAGCCCGATTCCCTGGGTTCTGGCCCTCGCCTATCCCCAGAGCAAGAGGAAGCACAGCTTCCCGCATCTGCACCTCGGCCTAACCCTAGCCATGGCGGTAGCTGGAGGGACGATAGCCGTTGCTGGAAACGCTTCACTGGTTGAGGCCCTTCTGAGGATTCCGTGGGCCTTCTTCTTTGGGGTTCTCTTCTGGGTAGCGGGCTTCGACACAATCTACGCCCTCATGGACTACGAGTTTGATGTTAAGCATGGCGTTGGGAGCATCCCGGCAAGATTCGGGATAAAGAAGGCCCTTGACATCGCTTTGGTCTTCCACCTGGTAGCTATAGTCCTCTTTGGCCTTGCGATTCCCCTTTACGGTCTCGGATGGGTTTACCTTGCTGGATGGCTCGTTGCGAGCGTTCTAATCCTCTACGAGAACTATCTCGCCAGAAAAAGCCTTGAAAACGTTCCGAAGGCCTTCAACCTGAACATACCAATTGGGTTAATCCTTACGCTCTCCGCTATAGCGGACAAACTGCTTGGGGGGGTTTGAATGAGGCGCCTAATTGCGTTGCTCCTCGTTGGCCTTGTCGTTTTAACCGCGGGATGTGTAGGGTCAAACTCCACGGAAACAACGAGCACAGCTGAGCTCCCAACGGTGAAAGCGGCTACCCTGCTGGGAGGAATAAGCACGCTGGACATAATGCAGGCCAAGGGCTTCGACGAGAAGAACGGCTTCCACGTTAAGGTTCTCCGTCTGGCCAAAACGCCGGACATAATAGCGGCTCTTGAGAAGGGTGAGACTGACTTCGCGGTAATTCCTGCTGAGATGGCAGCGAAGTTAGCTCAGAGTGGCGTTGACATAAAAATCATCGGGGTTGACATGTTCCAAAACCAAGCCATAATTGGGAGGGAAAAGATGAATCCTGAAGACCTTAGAGGTAAGAAGATTGGGGCCGTCGTTGCCTCGGGCACGTTCAAGCTCTTTCAGGCTTATATGAAGGTGCTCTACAACATAACGCCGAATGACTACACCGTTGTTAACGTCCCGCCCGGCTCAATCGAGGACTCTCTGAAAGACGTTGACGCAGTTGTCATCTGGGAGCCGATGGTGAGCCAACTCATAGTCAAAAACTACACCGTGATAGCGACGTTCTCCAAGCTGTGGGATGAAGCGGACGACGAGGACATAGTTGAGGGCCCTCCTGTCATGCTCGTCTGGGTCGTTCGCGGAGACTTCCTCAAAAAGCACAGAGAACTCGTCGATGCCTTCATAAAAGCTCAGCTGGAGAGCGCTAACTACTGGAAGGAACACCCCGAGGAGACAAAGAAAATACTCGGAAACCTCTACCATCTCGACGAAAAAACCCTAAATATACTCTACTCCCGGACAGAGGTCAACGACGATGAACTCGACGAGGACCTCATCAAGGGAATCAAGAGCGAGTGGTATCTTGCTTACCTCGGGGGTTATCTGAAAAAGAACCCCGAAAACCTCGACATATTCTACAGGGGCTGAAGATGAAGCGTGGATGGCTTTATCTCTTCCTTTTTGCAGTGGGTTCGTGGGTGGCTCTTGCGAGGCTGTATTCCACGCTAATCCCCGGAATAGGTGAAACACTCTCCTTCTACTCGAAGGTTGGCTATGGTTTGGTTCTCAAATCCCTCCTCCTAACGCTCTACCACAGCCTTTCGGGCTTTCTCATAGCCTTAGGTCTAACGGGAGGTGCTATACTGCTAGCGCTCTACTCCTCAGAGTTCCGGGCATTTTTAAGTGCTTTAAACGTTTTCATCCAGAGCGTTTCCGTTCTAGTGTGGACGATAATCTTCATAATGCTCTTCGGCGTTACAAGCACAATTGCCCCAATCCTCGTTACAGCGATGGCATCTTTTCCTGCCCTTCTCTCCGCTGGAATAAGTTCGAGCGAAAACCTTCTCGAAAAATACCGTCCACTCGTAGTTCTCCTCAGACCATCGAAGCTTCAGCTTTACAGACACTTCATAGTCCCAGGAACCCTCCCGGAGATGGTATCGGCGAGTAGAATAGCGATAGGCATCGCCCTTAGGATAAGCGTCGTTGCCGAGGCCTTCGGCTCGGCCGGCGGAATAGGCTACCAGCTCGTTTACTCCTACGACCTTGGGATTAAGGCGGGTGTTTTTGCGTGGGCACTCCTCCTTGTGATACTTATGATAACGGTAGACCAGCTCGTTCTGAGGAGGCTTGAACTATGGGTGAGACGCTGGTACTGGTAAGGAATCTGAAAAAATCCTTCAACGGCGAGAAAATCCTCGGTGAGATAGACCTCGATGTTAAGTGGGGCGAAGTTGTGGGCATAGTCGGGCCGAACGGGACAGGGAAAAGCACCCTCGTGAAGATTTTAGCCGGCGTTGAAAAGCCCGATTCCGGCGAGGTCTCGGTTAAAGGAAAGCTCTCGGTCGTTTATCAGGAGGACTACCTCCTCCCATGGAAGAGGCTCCGCGACAATATCTGCCTCGGTTTGAGGTTCAGGGAGAGAGAATGCAAACTAGTAGCTATTGCCAAAAGGCTCGGCATAGAGGAATTCCTTGATAGATACCCCAAGGATGTCAGCGGGGGAACACGAAGGAAAGTGGCAATAGCAAGGGCTTTACTCCTCGATTTCGACGTCCTGATTTTGGATGAACCCTTTACAGGACTAGACGAGAACTCTAAGGAAACACTTATTTCAATAATTATGGAATTAGCCAATTCTGGAAAAGCTGTTTTGGTGGTCTCGCACCAGCTTGAGGAGCTTTTTAGAGTCGCCCACAGGGTTTATGTCCTCGGAGGAAGGCCAGCAACCGTTAAGAAAATCCTGCGGAGGGAGGAACTTGGTAAGGGAGCTCTTTAACAGCATAGCCGAGCGCTATGATTTAGTTAACAGGCTCACAACTCTTGGCCTCGATAAGAGGTGGCGGAGAAAGGCCTGTGAAATAGCCCTTACCTACGTAGACGTCAAAAAACCGCGCATTCTGGACGTTGCCTGCGGAACCGGGGATATGATAATGTGTATGAGGAAAAGGCTTGAGAGGAGAGGCATCCCGGCCAAATTCTACGGTCTGGACTGCAGTGAGCGAATGCTAGAAATAGCGAAGAAAAAGGTCCCCTTCGCGGAGCTTAAGGTGGGAAACGCCGAGGAGATTCTCTTCCCAGATGGGAGCTTTGACTTGGTGAGTGTAGCCTTCGGCCTGAGAAACTTCTCCGACAGGGAGAAAGCCATCGGAGAAATCCACCGTGTTTTAAAGCGGAGGGGAATTCTCCTCATCTTGGAGTTTTCCAGAAGTGAGAGTCTTCTCGGAAAACTGACGTGGTTCTATACAAGGAGCGTCGTTCCCATCATTGGAGGGATTTTAACGGGCAACAGAGAGGCTTATAACCATCTATGGCGTTCCATAGAGGCCTTTCCTTCCCCAGAGGAGCTTTCGATGGAGTTTGAGAAAAGAGGCTTTAAAGTGCTCACAATGGAGTGGTTCTTCCCAAGGATAGCCTTTGTCATGGTTCTGGAGAAGGTTTAGCGACCAAAATCCTGACGGCCCCGTTTACAAGGTTCTTCTCCTCAATGACCTCAAAGCCGTTTCTCCTGAGGAGTTCCCCAATATCAATCCTGAAATCCGTTCCGGTTATTTTACTAGTCAACGAGCTTAGTCCTCTCAAAAAATTCCAGAAGACTGGGTTTCTCGTCGGAGAGCATTCCATCGTGAGAAGAAGTCCATCGGGCTTTAGAACACGCTTTATCTCACTCAAAACCCTCTCCTTTTCCGGGACGACGCAGAGGAAGAAGGTGGAAACGGCGGTGTCGAAGCTCTCATCGGGGAATGGCAGGGAGCGGGCATCCCCCCTTAAGAGCTTTACTTTGGCCGGGCTTTTCTTCCTCTCAGCTTTCTTTAACATACCCTCACTAACGTCAATCCCAATAACTTCAACGTCTTCGCGGTAAAGTGGAAGGTTTAACCCGGTTCCGACGCCGAGCTCTATAACCTTACCATAGGCCTTGCCAATTAACTCCCTTCTAGCCTTTCTTATCCCGGTCGGCTTTTCGAGGAGGGTGTTTATTGGTTCGTAGACATAACTCGCTAAATTGTATCTCATCTCAACCCCTCCGCCGTCCAGAAGAGCGACTCTTCAAGTGGCCTGAGGCTCCCAAGAATTTCCAGGGCGTGGTTTTGGGTGCAAACGTTGTCTTCCAGTGCCATGAGGAAGGACTTATCAACCTTCCCGAGTGCCTTCGCTATTGTCCTCGGAAACGGAAGGAGAAGTACCCTTTTTCTTGCCCTTTTGAGAACGTTACCAACCAGCTCCCCAAGGGGAACGACTTCATTACCGCAGGCGTTGAAGGTTCCGTTTTTTGAGTCGATGAGTCTGAAGTAGAGCTCCGCAAGGTCCCTCAGGTCTATGGGCTGGACCCTTGCAGTCACCTTTGGAAAAACCCTGAACCTCAAGGCCTGTCGAAAAATCCTCTGACCGGGCCCGAGGACGAGGGAAGGCCTGACTATCGCGTGGCTTTTAACCTTTCTCACAGCTTTCTCACCGAGGGCCTTCGTTCTGAAGTAAGGTATCCCGGAGTTTTCATCCGCCCCAAAGGCGCTCGTGTGGATTAACCTTGCCTTTATCTCTTCCGCGCCGATGGAGATGAGCTTTGGGATTTCAACGTGGGCCGTAGCATAGTCCCCCTTCAAAACGCCGATGAAGTTGATAACCACGTCGGGGTTCAACCTGGATATAAGACCCGGTATCTCCTCCGGGTTACTGAATCTTACCTGCCTGAATTTCGACTTCCCTGGTTTTCTCACTGCCAGAACAACCTCGTCAACCGAAGAAAGACGGGAAGAAACAAAAGAGCCCACAAAGCCCGTCCCGCCGAAGACGAGAATCACATCAGACACCTTGGGTCATAAGGTTCCTGAGCTGGGCCTTTCTCGCTCCCAATTCCCTGTCCAGCATGAATATCCCTTGAGAATGGTCGCCGATGAGCCTCAGTTTGTCCACTATGGATTTTGTCGTTGCCTCCTCCTCTACCTGCTCCTCAACGAACCACTGGAGAAACTGCTCGGTGGCGTAGTCGTTCTCCTCTCTGGCCAGCTTCACCAGCTTGAATATAGACTGAGTAACCCCGACCTCGTGGAGGTAGACAGCCTCAAAGGCCTTCAGCGGGCTTTCGAAGTCCTCCTTGGGCTTTTCAAGTCTCTCAAGCTCGACCTTTCCACCGCGGTCGAAGATGTAGTCGTAAAACTTCATCGCGTGGCCGAGCTCTTCCTCCGCCTGGGCCTCCATCCAGCTCGCGAAGCCATCAAGGTTCTGGGCCTTAAAATACGAGGCCACCGCAAGGTAGAAGTAAGCTGAGAAAAGCTCCTTGTTAAGCTGTTCGTTAAGGGCCTTGAGCATTCTTTCGCTCAGCATGGTATCACCTCACTTCTTTTTTGTTTTCGAACCTTATAAGTTTATCTATCGAACCATCAAAAAGTGCCTGTCATAATGTGTGCATTTGGGTATTTGCTTGACGTTTTCTTTCAAAACACACCTTTGTGTAGTCGAACTGTCAAGATTTTCGCCCGTTTTCTACAGACTTTCGTCGTTCTGTCAGTTGAATTTTAGGTTAGTCTATCAAAAGTTCATTAGGGAAACCGAAAAAGTTATATTCTCCAACATCACTGGTCATAATCGAGAACAAACCCACAGAAGTGGGTAAGGAGGTGATGTGAAATGGCGAAGACAACCTTTGAGGAGGAAATCTATCTGAGAGCTTTGACTGGAAGGCTCGTTGGAAAGGCCCTCGCCGACCTTGGACTCAATAAGGTTGCTGTAGTTGCCAGCAAGAACATAATATGCTCCAGCATCGCCACTGCCACCGAGGCGACCTTCATAACCCTCAGCGGGGGAGTTACCTACCACTTCCTGGCGGAGAAGGGCAAGGAGGCAGAGATAGCGGAGCGCGTCAAGGCCTTTGGCCCGCAGGTCACAGTTCTCCAGTTTGGCGGTGAGACACCGATAGAAGAAACTAAGGAGATATTCGTCGAGACCCTCAGGCAGTTCGCCGAGAAGGACGTTCCCGGAGCGTTCGTCGTCCATGTCAGGATATTCGCAGCTGGCGGCCTCACCAAGGCCCTTGAGGACGAGAAGATAAAGGAGTACCTGAGCAAGAAGGACCTCTTCGTCTACACCGTCGGCTTCGACGAGGGCAAGGTCTACGTCAACAAGATAGTCCTCGATGGCACCGAGATAAAGCTGGAGAAGATAGCGGAGTACCAGGTTACACTGGAGCACGCCGACTTGCTCAACCGCTCCCTCAAGGACAGGAGCGTTACCTTCGCCTGATTTTCATTATTTTCCACATCATCAGGCTGAACAACGCCGTTCCAAGCACGAATCCGTAGACTACAACATTTCCCTTCTTTCTGGGAAGAGTTTCGCAGAGGGAAAGCCTGTTTTTAAAAGCCTCGGTGAAGTTGAGAACTTCCAGCGTTCTTCCATCGTAGTAGAGAACCCTAACCTCACTCCAGTTCAGGGGAGCGTCGAACCTCATCGGGCGGGTGTAGATTAGAAAGCCGTAACCTAAGGAGACCGCCTTCAGGGTGACGTTTGGGGGAAGGTTAATGGACAGGTTCCCGGGTAACTCTATCGTATAAGTGAGATTTTTTAGCGGGGGCAGTTCGATTGAACCTGCTGGGGTTATCCCGACGATTTGAAGCGTAGAGCCCTTCAGAATCACGGGGTAGGATTTTGATTTGAGCGAGACGTTAGAGCAGGGGCACAGCTCCCCTTTGATTTTCTCTGAAATCGTGACGTTTTCCACAACGCAGGGCCCCTTGGGATAAATCACCCTCCCGTCGCTCAGGTACCAGTGACCGTCGTGGAAGACGTAGAGCAGGTCATACGCTCCAGTAGTGTTTCCGAGATAGTAGAGCCTCCCGCCCTTGAAGTAGAAGTAGTAGTCACCGACCATACTCGGAGTCGGCAGGCCGGACATCCCCGGACCAAGGGCGTCCCAGGAGAGGTCTATAATCGCATCGTCCTCGCCAGTTTTGATAAAGGGGTAAAAGGTGCAGTATTCATTTGGCGCGAGAATTGGGTGGGGACCGCAGGTGGAACCGGTGGCGTATGTCAGAGGAGTGGCAACGAAAAGCATGACCCATAAGATGGGGAGAGCCGTTTTCCAGTTCATGACGTTGGATTAGACTGATGATTAAAAGCCCTTTCCTTTCCCCATTTCTGTCCAGTAAGGCCTTTAAGCGGTTAAGGTTACTCTTCTCGGTGTCGCTATGAAGGTTAAGATAATCCTCGGAACGGGAAGAGATGGAAGGGAAAGCGAGAGAGTTGCAAAATATCTCACAGAAAAAGCGAGGGAGCTTGGGTTTGAGAGCGAGCTGATAGACGTTAGGGATTACCCGCTCTGCTACACCCACCGCTGGAAGGTCCCGCCGGAGGTGGAGAGATACAGAAAAAAGATTATCGAGGCCGATGCCCTCGTCATCGTTGCCCCCGAGTACAACGGCGGTTTTCCAGGGGAGCTCAAAATCCTGCTTGATACTCTCTTTGAAGAGTACGAGGGGCTTCCTGTTGGTATCGTCACCGTTTCGAGTGTCACCGGTGGAGCGAGGCTCCTCCAGGAGCTCAAGCTCCTCGCAACGAACTACAGAATGTTGCCCATCTCATGGGTGCTGTTCTACAACGTCGGCGAGCTCTTCGATGGGAAAGAGCTCAAGGACGAAAAGTACCGTGAAAGGGTTGAGAGGTTCTTTGGAAGGCTTAAGAAATACGCCCTGGCCCTGAAACCCATACGAGATGAGGTCCGGAGGGGGCTCCAATGAGGGTTTTCAAAGTCCCAAGGGAACCCGGGGCTGGAGGAACTATAATTCTGGCGATGATTGGGGGCTTAATTTTGAGCCACGCAGACTGGAAGGGCTGGCTAATTGGAATAAGCGTCGCGCTCATCACGTTCTTCACCTTCGACTACGCCTTCGACTCCTACCGCTCCTGGCGGATGGGGGGAATGGCCTTCGCCCTTGGCCTTAACGGGCTGGCATACCTCCTTCCTGCCTTGTACTGGTTTGGAAAGGGCATCCTTGAGCCGTCCACAGACAATCCCCTTTTAATCCCGCTTGGCGTTATTGGTGTCCTCTTCGCGCTCCACTTCACGTTCTCCAGAAAGAAGGGCTGGAAAAACCCTGTAACCTACGCTCTCGGCAACCTCCTTCCGGCGGTGCCCGCTTTGTTCGCTCCAGCCGTCTCTGGAAGGCCCTTCAACTACGACGTCCTTGTCTTCTGGTTCCTTCTCGCTTATTACGAGGCCATTGGGGCGGCCTACGTCGAGACAAAGCTAGCCTTCAGGAAGTTTCCGAAGAAGTATCCGCTTATAGCCTGGCTTCCGGCCTTTCTCGTGGTTCTCTACAACCCCTACCTTGTTCTAGCTCTTATAGAACCGACGGTGAGGCTTGTCAGAAACCTCAGGGACAGCACGTACGTCGCCAAAATTGACGACATCAAAAGGCTCGGCTGGAGCGTTTTCGGGAGCGTGATGCTTCTATACACAATAACCTTAGCGGTGCTCTACCTGACGTGATGAAAATGCCCTTCAATCCGGCCTTCGCGGACCAGCTTGACAGCCCCGAGAGGAGAAGGGCCCTCCCGATAAAGGAGATACTGCGCTACATCCTCTCCCTTCCGGTCGGGAGGGAAGTTGCTGTTGATATTGGAGCGGGAACAGGTTATCTGACAATTCCTCTTTCATGGGTCTTCAGGAAGGTCTACGCGGTCGAGGCCAATCCCAAGATGGCCAAACTCTTAGAAAAGAGGCTGAGCGAGAGGGGAATTACAAACGTTGAGGTAATTATCTCGGAAAAACCTCCTGAAATCAGTGAAAGACCTGACCTTGTGTCCTTTTCCCTCTCGCTCCATGAAATTGAAGGGTGGAAAAATTACCTCTACTGGTCCTCAAGAGCGGAATACATCCTTATAATAGAGTGGTGTGTGGATTCCCCAAAGGGCCCGCCAAGGGAGGAGAAAATCCCGAGGGAAGAGCTCATAAATCTAAAGGGCTTTAAGCTGGTTCTCTCTCGGGTCAGGTTTCCCTACTACCTTGTCATACTAAGAACCGGCTCGATTTAGGTAAAAATAGTCTGAATAAAGGTAAGTTTTGTGAAAACCTTTTTAGCTTAGATTCTCGAAATTTTTACGGTGATTTCAATGGTGAACGTCAGGGTTGAAAAGCTCTGCACAGACCCGGAGCTCTACATAATCAGGGTTGACGATGATGATATTAAGTACTTCGAAGCAACGTGGGACATCCCGGAGGGCATAACCTACAACGCCTACCTCATGAAGCTCGATAACGCCGTTGTACTTTTTGATACAGTGAAAGCCGACTACGCAGACCTCTTTCTCGATGCTCTGAAAAAGCTCATCGACCCGAAGGGGATAACTCATGTCATAGTCCATCACACCGAGCCAGACCACAGCGGAGCGTTGCCAAAGCTCCTCGAGGAGAACGGCTACAGAGCTCAGGTGATAGGTACTACCTTCGCGAGGAACCTTCTCCAAGGCTTCTACGGTGAGGAGGTCGTTAAGAACTTCAAAATTGTCAAGGATGGCGAGGAGATGAAGATAGGAGGAAAGACCTTCCGCTTCATAACGGTTCCGTGGCTCCACTGGCCGGACACCATGATAACCTACGTCGTGGAAGACAGGTTAATATTCAGCTGTGACGCCGGCGGTGGCTATGGCATTCCTGAGACGATAGACGACAGCGACGAGAAGGTAATCGAGGAGTATCTGCCCTATGTCACCAAATACATCGTTACTGTTATAGGGCACTACCACAAGTATATTGTCCAGAACATTAACAAGCTTAAAAAGCTCGGCATAGTTGACGACGCGAAGATGATTCTGCCCGGCCATGGCCTTGCATGGTGCAAGAACCCGAGGAGGATTTTCGAATACTACGAGCGCGTCGGTGCGGGCGTTCCGACCAAGGATAAGGTTCTGGTTGTCTATGATTCCATGTACGGCTTCGTCGAGAGGAGGATGGAGATAGTAATTGATGAACTCAAGAAGCTCGGCAAGAAGCCGGTTGTCTACCGCTTCACCGACAAAGAAGCGCCGGCCGTTAGCGATATCCTTGGGGAAGTGCCGGACAGCGAGGCGATAATCATGGGGGCATCGACCTATGAGGCTGAGATACACCCACGCATAAGATATGCCCTCTTTGAGATACTTGACAAGGCCAATTACGAGAAGCCCGTTCTAATCGTCGGTGCCTTCGGCTGGGGCGGAGTTGCGGCGAAGAAAATAGAGACGCTGATAAGCAGGAGCAAGTTCGATTTGGTTGAAACAGTTGAGAGTAAGGGAAGACCGACCAAGGAAGACGAAGAGAGGCTCAGAGAAGCCGTGAGGAAGCTCGTCGAGTGGGCTGGTTGAATTTTCTCTATTTTCATGGAAGGCTTTTTAACACCCTTACAACTTCCTCCCCGTCCTTCAAATAGACCAGCGTCGGGACGTTAAGAACATCAAAGCAATCCGAGGTTGTTCCCTTCTCGGCGTTGATGTGGCAGTCCTTATCTCTAGAGAACTACAGCATGGTCTTTCCACTTTCAAAGTCAAACTTTCCGTCGTACTTGACTATTATCTCAGCCACCCCAAATCTTTGCCCTTTTCAGAAGGAGCGAGTTCATGACGACACTCACGCTGCTTATGTTCATGGCTCAAGCTGCTCATTTGAGCCTGAACTCTACGCCAAAGAGAATAAAGGTGAGACCTCCGCGAATGGTATGAACCCAAATCGTGTTGTAGAACATCGCCCAGAAGATGTTCTGCTTTATCTTCACCAGTATCTCTTGGCTCAGCTTGTTGACTTGAAATCTCCACCAGGAGCTTCATGCCGCCTACCAAGACCATTCTCTTCCACCCACAAACACTCTAACCCCTTTGCCAGTTATTGTCTAAACTCCATTGGTTCCTCAAGTCCAAGGTCGAGTTCCTGAGCCTTTCTCACGATAGCATCTCCAAGCGGGTGTCCAGAGCGCTTCCCCATAGAGGAAACGAGCTTCAGTGGTTTCTTTTCGTCTATGCCAAGGATAACACTGATTAGCCACCTCGGGCTTTTCTTCTTTAGTTAGCGTTCCGCTTGTGATGCTAGTTTTTCACAGACCTCTTTGGCCTTTATCTCCGCGTTCACCGCTATCTCAAAAACTTCCCTGCCGGTTACCTCTACAAGAATCATCTCACCCTAAGTTTGTAGTTCCCACATATTAACCTTTTGGGTTGGAACTGTGTAACGGTGAACATTAATGGAAAATTATATAAGGTTGCTTAACGAATCGACACTTGATAAACATCAAAACTTACGGGAGCTGATAGGATGGCTGAGTTTAGGGGTGAGGTCTCCATAGTCCTGGGCGGAGTGGCCGGTCAGGGCATCCAGACGGTCGAGGAGATACTGACCCATGCCCTCAAAAGGTCAGGATACCACGTCTACGCTAACAAGGAGTACATGTCGAGGATTCGAGGCGGGATAAACACCACCGAGATTAGGGTCTCCTCGAAGCCTGTAAGGGCCTTCGTGAAGAGGATAGACATCCTGGTTCCGTTCAAGCGGGGCGTTCTTACATGGGTAAAGGACAGGCTGAGTGAAAGCACTGTAGTTCTTGGCGAGAGGGAGAACGTCGAAGAGACGTTCTTGGACAAAGTCAACCTCGTCGAGGTTCCGCTCACGAAGATGGCCCTCGAAACCGGGAGCCAGCTCTACCTCAACACGACGGCAGCTGGCTTGATACTCGGCCTCTTCCACGGTGATTTCAAGGCGGTCGAGGAGTACATAAGGAAGCGCTTTGAGAGCAAGGGCGAGAACGTCGTGAAGAAGAATATCGAAGCCGCTAAGAAGGGCTACGAGCTGGGAGTTAAGCTCTGCGAAGAGGGAACCATAGCGGTTGATGTTGAAAGAGACGAGAAGGTCAAAGATGACGTTCTTCTAACTGGCACGGAGGCGGTAGGAATAGGCGCTTTGGCAGGAGGAATGAACTTCCTGAGCTTCTACCCGATGAGTCCGTCAACCGGGGTTTCCACCTTTGCTGCCCAGAAAGCGGAGGAGTTCGAGATAGTGGTTGAGCAGGTCGAGGACGAGATTTCCGCCATAAACATGGCATTAGGAGCCTGGTACGCTGGGGCGAGGGCAATAACAAGCACTTCCGGCGGCGGCTTTGCGCTCATGAGCGAAGCGCTCAGCTTAGCCGGAATGGCCGAGAACCCTGTGGTAATCCACCTCGCCCAGAGGCCGGGGCCCGCTACCGGTTTACCAACGAGGACTATGCAGGGTGATTTAAACCTCGTCCTCCATACGGGCCACGGCGACTTCCCGAGGATAATTTTAGCTCCGGGAAGCCTTGAGGAGGCCTTCTACCTCACTGCGGAGGCCTTCAACTTGGCTGACAAATACCAGGTGCCCGTGATAATCATGACCGACCAGTACTTTGTCGATACTTACTACAACCTTCCGGCCCCTGATGCTGGCAAGGTGAAGTTCGAGCGCCACATAGTAGAGGCCAAGCCCGGTTACAGGAGGTACGAGCCGACTGAGAACGGAATCCCGCCGAGGGCCGTTCCGGGCTACGGCGAGGAGGTCGTGATAGCCAACGGGAACGAGCACGACGAGTGGGGTGACATAACCGAGGATGCCGAGCTGACAGTAAAAATGCAGGAGAAGAGGGCCATCAAAAAGCTCGAGACCATAAAGAGGAACGCTCCACTTCCAAAGCTGATTGGAAAAGAAAACGCCGAATACCTCGTGGTGAGCTGGGGTTCTACCTT